>JADZFZ010000425.1 GCA_020854145.1 Deltaproteobacteria bacterium
AACAGACGCCCGGGTTGTGGCAGTTGTCGAGGGCGGAGCAGACGACGGGGTTCGCGCCGACGCACGTCGTGCCGACGCACGTGTCGGTCAGGGTGCAGGCGTCGCCGTCGTCGCAGCTACCCGCGTGGGCGGGATACGTGCAGCCGACGACGATGTCGCAGAGGTCGTCGGTGCAGGCGTTGCCGTCGTAGCAGGTCGTGAGGCCGCGCCAGCAATCCGAGATGGGCACGCACGCCGGCGTGGTGCCCACGAAGTTGATGCACAAGACGCTCTGTGGGTCGCCGCAGCCGCCGTTGTTCGTAGCGCACTCGTCGACGTCGTCGCAGCTCTGAGCGCCGCCAGGAGTCGCGAGGGGCCGCGGGGCGCGGCTGATCACGTTTGCTGAGGGGCACGCAAAAGAGCCCCCTCGGAAAACTTGGCGAAGTTCGTCCGAGGGGGCTCCCCTCCGGTTGTCGAGATCGGAGGTGGCGATGTTCCGCGAGTTGGAGCTGGGAGGCGAGTTTTTCGTGGCGCTGGAGCGCGCGGACGCGGCGATCCTTGCGGCCGTGGCGGCGGCGGGCTGTGCTCGGTGCTCGGTCGGGCGGCTGCACCGGAGCGACTACGATCGCAAGCCGCGGGGCGGGCTGTGCGGGGCGGCCGGCGAGCGTTTCGTTCGGCGGTTCAGCCTCTGCTGCGATCGCGAGGGTTGTCGGCGGCGGGCGACGCCGCCGTCCCTGCGTTTCCTGGGGCGGCGCGTCTACCTGGGCGCCGTCGTGCTGGTCGCTGCCATGGTCGGCGACGCGCTCGCGCGTGCCCGGGACGTCCGGGTGGCGACGGGCGTGCCCGCGCGCACGGTAGGCCGCTGGCTCGGGTGGTGGCGCGGGCCGTTCACGGCCACGGCGGTGTTCATCGCGCTGGCGTCGCGGCTCGTGCCGGCGGTAGCGATGGCGGCGTTGCCGGCGTCGTTGCTCGCGCGTTTGGCGGGCGACGCCATCGAGCGAGTTGCAGTCGCACTCCGCCACTTGGCCCCCTTGACGACGGCGTCGGTGCCCGACGGATCGCGTTTCGTGCGGGGTGTGGGACCCGTGATCGTGTCCCGGTAGCCCCGCAGAGGATGGCCCAAGCCCTGTTTCTCCGGCGGAAGTAGGTTCTCCTCGGTCGCGATGCCCGCCATGGCGCCGCGCGAGGAGGCCGATGAGCCGGGACGACGACACGCCTGCGCGCGTGCGCTGGGCACGATTGCGATTCTCGATCATCGGGCCGCTGCTCGCGTCCCCACCCGACGAAGGCGCGGTACGCGTCCGCATCGAGGAGCTCTGCGCGCGCACATGGCGGCACCCGACGCGCAACGCCACGCTGCATTTTGCCTTCAAGACGGTCGAGCGCTGGTACTACGCCGCGCGTGGCGCGGCCGACCCGCTCGCCGTGCTCGAGCGGAAGATCCCGAAGCACGCCGGCACCCACCCGAGCATCGGCGAGGGGCTCGCTGCGGCCATCGCCAAGCAGCATCGCGAGCACCCGCGCTGGAGCTACCAGTTGCACCACGACAACCTCGTGGCGTTGGCGCGCACCGACCCGATGGTCGGCGCCGTACCCAGCTACCCTGCCGTGCGCCGGTACATGCAGGACCACGGCCTCGTGCGCGTGCGACGCAAGTCCCGTCGGCGCGACGAGGACTTCGTGCTGCGCGAGAGACGCTCTTTCGAGGTCGAGCACGTCCACGGCCTCTGGCACCTCGACTTCCACGAGGGCTCGCGCGCCGTCGTGACCGCGCCCGGCGAGCTCCAGAAGCCCCAGTTGATGGGCATCCTCGACGATCGCTCCCGGCTGTGCTGTCACCTGCAGTGGTACCTCGGCGAGGAGTGTGCCGAGTTCCTGATCCACGGCCTCATCCAGGCGATCCACAAGCGCGGCCTGCCCCGCGCTTTGCTGACCGACAACGGGGCGGCCATGACCGCCGCCGAGACCACCGAGGGCCTCGAGCGGCTCGGCATCGTCCACCATACGACACTGCCCGCCAGCCCCGAGCAGAATGGCAAGCAGGAGTCGTTCTGGGGACAGGTCGAGGGGCGCCTCCTGCCGATGCTCGAGGGCGAGCCGGTGCTCACGCTCGAGTTGCTCAACACCGCGACGCAGGCCTGGGTGGAGCACGAGTACCAGCGCAAGGACCACAGCGAGCTCGGCGAGTCACCTCTCGCGCGTTACCTCCGAGGCCCCTCCGTCGGCCGCGAGAGCCCGAGCTCCGACGCACTGCGCCGCGCTTTTCGCACCGAGGTCACGCGCACGCAGCGCCGCAGCGACGGCACCGTGACCGTCGAGGGCGTGCGCTTCGAGGTCCCCTCCGCGTACCGCACGCTCCGGCTCCTTCGGCTTCGCGTGGCGCGCTGGGATCTGTCGAGCATCGACTTGGTGGATCCGCGGACCGGCGTGCACCTGGCCACCCTCGTGCCGCTCGACAAGGCCCGCCGCGCGGACGGCGTCCGGCGTGTCCTGACGCCCGCCGACTTCGCAGAGCCTCGCTCACAACGGCCCGCCGGCATGGCGCCGCTCCTGCGCGCTCTCATGGCCGAGTACGCCGCGACCGGCCTGCCCCCGGGCTTCGTGCCGCAAAGGCGGCAGCGTGAGCAAGACGCCGAAGAGCCGGACGACGACCACGACCACGACCACCAGGCACCGACCTCGGAGGATTGATGAGCAAGCTCCTGTCTCTCTATGGCCTCAAGTTCCATCCCTTCCGCCCCGACGTGCCGATCGACGCGCTCTACACCACCCCCGCCGTCGACAGCTACCTGCGCCGCGTCGAGCTCGGCATCGCAGACGGCGGCTTCGCCCTGCTCACGGGTGACCCGGGCACAGGCAAGAGCGTCGCGTTGCGCCTCCTCGCCGAGCGCCTGCGTGCGCTGCCCGATGTGCTCGTCGGCACCCTCGAGCACCCCCAAAGCCGCACCATGGACTTCTACCGCGAGCTCGCCGATCTGTTCGGTGTCCCGCTCGCCGCCCACAATCGCTGGGCCGGCTTCAAGGCCTTGCGCAGCCGATGGAACGAGCACATCGGCTCCACTCGCTGCCGGCCCGTGCTCATCATCGACGAAGCCCAGGAGACCCTGACCACCGTCTTCAACGAGCTCCGGATCCTCGCCAGCAAGGAGCTCGACACCAAGCAGTTGCTCTGCGTCGTCTTCGCCGGCGATGCGCGCCTCCCCGAGCGCCTGCGAGCCGCAGAGTTGCTCCCGCTCGGCTCGCGCATCCGGCGTCGGCTCGCCCTCGACTATGCCTCCCGTGACGAGCTCCTGGC
>JADZFZ010000426.1 GCA_020854145.1 Deltaproteobacteria bacterium
GCCCGAGCGCCAGTGAAGGGCGTGAATTTCGGAGCTTGCGCTCACGCTCGCGCTCGGGCATTGTCGTGACTCATGCCTGCGTTACTGCGAGCGAGTGTCTGGGTGGTTCTGCTCGTGTCGGGGTGTGCGGGCACCGAGGGTGCAGGGTCGGAGGACGAACGCGGCTCAGCCGACGCGGCGGGTCATGGCGATGGCGCCGAGATCTTCCGGAGTCAGTGCGCGGGTTGCCACGGGGAGACGGGAGAGGGCGGGGTCGGGCCGCGACTGCGCGACATCGCGATTCCCGAGGTCGATCTCGCGGCGTTCATCGACACCTACATGCCGCCGACGCGCCCGGAGTCTTGCGACGCGGATTGTGCGCGCGCGGTCGCTCGATTCATCGTCACCGAGCTCACTTCGCAGGCGCTCGCGTGCGACGAGGTAGCGCCGTCGCCGCGGCGATTGCGCTTGCTGACGCGACGGGAGTACCGGAGCACGGTATTCGCGCTGTTTCCCACCTTGGCGCCCGCTGCAGGCACGGACGTGCCGGAGGCCGACGACGCGGCGTCGTGCAGGGTGCGCCGATTCGAGCATCGCTCGGCGGGCCGCGCTCTGCGCTCGGTGCACGTCGCGGGGACGTTCAACGATTGGTCGACCACCGCGTGGCCGCTGGCGTTCGATGCGACGACCGATACTTGGTGGGCCGAGCGCGAGCTCGCCGACGGTCGCCACGAGTACAAGCTCGTGCTCGACGGCTCGGAGTGGGTCGTCGATGCCGGCAATCCCGAGCGTG
Source organism: Deltaproteobacteria bacterium (assembly GCA_020854145.1). Classification (GTDB taxonomy): domain Bacteria; phylum Myxococcota_A; class Polyangia; order Polyangiales; family JADZFZ01; genus JADZFZ01. Next base: position 773 of record JADZFZ010000426.1, read on the forward strand.
CGCCCGACGGGTTCGGCGGCGAGAACTCCGCGCTCACGGTGTCGTGTGAATCGCCTCCTCGCCCCGTGGGGCCCGAGCGCAGCGCGTTGGGTGACCCCGCCGGCAGCTTTCCCATCGAGACGCGTCCGGAGGGATTCCCCTTCGACGACGACGCCGACTCGGCCCGCGTCACGGCGGTGCACGTCGACGAGCAGCTGGCTGCCGCGACTCGAATCGCCGAGGCGCTGGGAGACGGCGTCAGCGCGCTCGTGCCTTGCGACGGCGACGAGGTCTCGTGCGCGGCGACGTTCGTTCGGGTCTTCGGCCGTCGGGTCTTCCGACGACCGCTCACCGACATCGAGATTGCCCGTTACACGGCCCTCGCGGCGACGGGCGACTCGCGCGTCGAGCGCTGGTCGATCGTCCTCCGAGCGCTGCTCGTCTCGCCACATTTCCTGTACCGCTCGGAGGTGGGTGAAGCGCAGCCCGACGGCTCTGCACGCTTGACCGCTTTCGAGGTCGCCACGGCACTGTCGTACACGTTGTGGGGAACCACACCGGACGACGCGCTCCTCGATGCGGCCGAGCGAGGTGCGCTCGAAGATGACGCGGACGTCGAGCGCGAAGCGCGTCGGTTGCTCGCCAGCCCACGCAGCCGAGGCCCGATTCGGGATTTCGCGCTGCAGTGGCTGGGCGTCGAGAGTCTCGCGACGGCGACGAAGAGCCCGGCGCAGTTCCCCGATTTCACCGCCGACCTTCGCGCGGCGATGCTCGCGGAGACGGCGAGCCTCGTCGAGCACGTCGTGTTCGACGGCACGGGGCGATTCGACGAGATCTTCACGGCGGATTACACGTTCGCGAGCGCCGCCCTGGCGGGCCACTATGGCCTCTCGGCCGGCGGCGCCGCCGATGGCACGCGTCCGGTGCCTCTGGCCGACAGCGGGCGCGCCGGCGTGCTCGGGCACGGGAGCGTGCTCGGCCGCTACAGCCACTCCGACCAGACCTCGCCCATCCAGCGGGGGCTCTTCGTTCGTCGCAATCTGCTGTGCCAGGCATTCGGTCAGCCTCCGGCCAATGCCGGCGGCGTGCCCGACGTGGATGCGTCGGCGACCACGCGCGAGCGATTCCGCCAGCACACCGAGAACGAGGCGTGCTCGAGCTGCCACCGGTACATCGACGGAGTCGGGTTCGGCTTCGAAGGCTTCGACGCCGTCGGCCGCGCGCGCGACAGCGAGAATGGCCTTCCCATCGACTCGAGGGGGGACATGAAAGACGTGGAGGGCCTCGGCACGGAGACCTCCGCGCCGTTCTCGTCGCTCCCGGAGCTGGCTCGCACGCTCGCGCAGAGCGAATCGGCGTCGGCCTGCTTCGTCCGACAATGGTTCCGATTCGCCCGCGGCTATCGCGAGACGGTCGAGGATCGCTGCGCGATCGCCCGCCTCGAGACGCTGTTTCGCGAGCACGCTGGCGACGTGCGCGAGCTGATGGTGGCAGTGGTCCTTTCGCCCGACTTCCGGAGGAGGCAGTGATGGTGTCGCGTCGCTCTTTCCTGCATGCCACGTTGGGCGCGGCGGCAGCGGTGCCTCTCTCCGGGTGGTTGCGACCCCGACGCGCCAAGGCGGACGACGGCCGAGCGCGTCGATTGATCGTCTTCTATTTCCCCGACGGGATTGCGGGACGAAGCCAGGACGGCGAATCGAGCCTCTGGGAAGCGCGGAGCGCGGCCGGTGAGGTCGTCCTGTCGGAGCAGCTCTCACCGCTCGAGGGCGTTGCCGCCGATTGTCTGTTCGTCAATGGCCTCTCCATGGGCTCGACCGACGAAGGCAGCCATCCGGGCGGTGCCAGGAAGCTGCTCACGGGAGTCGACGGCGGAAACGGACAATCGATCGACCAGTACCTCGCGGCGACCGTCGGACGGGATACGCCCCACCGCCACGTCTATCTCGGTGTGATGGCCAACGTCGCGGGCGCGACCGGTGACAAGCACATCTCGTATCCGAGCGCCGGGTTCACCACTCCGCCCGAGGACGACCCGCTCGTCGCCTTCCGCCGTCTGTTCGGAGAAGCCGGGAGCCCCGCGGTCTCGCCGCCGTCTCCGGGCGTACCCGAGCTCGACCCGCGCCGAAGCATCCTGGACACGGCGCTGGCCGATCTGACGGACCTTCGGGCCGCGTTGGGCATGACCGAACGGAGCAAGCTCGACCAGCACGTCGAGGCCCTTCGCGAGGTCGAGATGCGTCTCGCCGGCGTCGCCGGATCGATGGGCTCCACGGGGACGAGCGCCACGTGCGACATGCCGGATGCGCCAGCCTCCATCGAGGCTTCGCGCCTGTACGATCCCGCGGTGTTCCCTGCCTTGCTCCGCGCGCAGACCGACGTTCTCGTCCAGGCGCTCGCGTGCGGGCTGAGCCGTGTCGGGGTGCTCCAGGCTTCGCACCACACGAGCGAGCTCGTCATGAGCCGGTTCGAAGGTACCGAGATGCACGACCCGGGCTTCGACATGCGGAGCCATCAGGCGTCGCACTACGGGGCGCGACAGGACCGGAGCAATCCGCTGTTCGTTGCCTTCCTGCAGCAGCGTCGATGGTGGATGGAGCAGTTCGCGTATCTCGTCGAGCAATTGCGTTCTCGCCCCGAGGGCGACGGGACCATGCTCGATCACTCCGTCGTGTTGCTCTGCTCCGAGGTCTCCGACGGCAACACGCACAGTCATCACGACATGCCGTTCGTGCTCGCGGGCCGCGCGGGTGGGCGAATCGAGACGGGCAGGGTGCTCGATGCGCACGGCCGGAGGCATGGCGACCTGCTGGCCGCGATTGCCCACGCGATGGGGGAGCCCGTCGCCGGATGGGGCCAAGCGAGCACCGAGCCGCTGCCCGGCGTGTTGAGCTGA
>JADZFZ010000427.1 GCA_020854145.1 Deltaproteobacteria bacterium
AGTTCGGGTGGTGCAGCATCGCGGCGATGGCCGCCTCGCGCGCCAGCATCTGCACGAACTGCGACTCCTTGGCGTATTGCGGAAGGATCCTCTTGAGCGCGACGGCCTTCTTGAACCCGACCGCCCCTTGCCGGATCGCGAGGAGCACCTCCGCCATCCCGCCCGCGCCGAGACGGTCCACGATCTCGTATCGACCGATCCGGCGAGGCGGGAAGAGCTCGCTGAACGACTCCCGCATCACTCAGTCGAGAGCCTACCACCGCACATGCTCGGGATGCGGACCGCCCCCCGGCAGCCACCCAAGACCGGCAACACCACGTCAGGGCGACCATCGTTGCTCGGCCGTCCCGAGGTCGCCCGAGAGGCACTCGCCCTGGTAGCACGTCTCGTCGCGGGCTTCGTTGCACGTCACCGCCGCACAACGCGCGTCCAGCGCGACCTCCACCAAGCCCACCACACCAGGCTCGTACTCGGCACGGAAGAATCGGCTCGAGACGACCTCGCCCGTCGCCGACTGCCCCGACCACGCACGCACGCTGACCCTGAGCTCGCGGCTGACGTCCTCGTCGCGCGGCTCGAGCCACAGCTCGATCGGCCACACGAGCTCGCCGCGCGGCACGACGCGATAGAACCGAGCTTCGCGCTCGTCGCCGCCGAGCACCGTCACCTCTGCCGATCGGGCATCCGCTCGCACCGTTCCATCCGCGTCGATACGTGCGTAGAGAGCCGTCTCACCGGCAGCGCAGCCCGACACGACCGCTGCGATCGCGGACGCCGCCATCCATCGAGAGGAGGTGCGCCTCATCGCTGCAACGTCTGGATGACGCCCCCGATGCTGGACCGCGCGCGCGAGCCGTCGCTGCCCGCCGTGGCCGCCACGACGCCCACGACGGTACCCACGACCACCGTGCCCACCCCCGCCCAGAACCACCATCGCTCGACGAGCAGCGGGGGCTCCGGCGGCGTGCGCCCGTGCGTGGGACCGGTCCGCGGCAAGACGTCGCGCCGCACGCGCGTATGCACGCGCACGGCGCGCCGCGTGTTCCCCCGCCGCGGGTGGTGCGCTTCCGCTCGACCCGACACGCCTCGCGTCCGGGCCGCGACGAAACGAAGCGGCAAGGTGCGTCGTTCACCCGCCGAGACGTCCACCTCCGCGAGCAGAGGGGCGAATCCGGGCGCGCTCGCCTCGACCCGCCTCCGACCCACGTCGACCTCGACCCCGCCACGGAGATGCGAGATCTCCACCGCCCGACCGTCCAGACGGACGGTAGCGCCCCGCGGAACCTCCTCCGACCCGAGCACCAGAGTCGCGATCGAGCCCGCCAGCTCCCGCGCAGCCTGCCGAGCCCGCCCCGCGCGCTCCGGCTGCGCGACGGCGTCGAGCGCCTCGGCAGCCGAGAAATGCCGCCGCGCTTCGGCAGCGTGCCCGAGCGCCCGATGGCAAACACCGAGGTTGAATCGAATCGACGCCGCATCGTGCAACGACCGAGCAGCCTCGAGCGCCTGGCAGGCCAGCTCGTGTCTGCCCTCACGCGCGTGCAGCATCGCTTGCTCGAAGAGACTCCGCGCTTGTGCCACGTCGCTCGGGCCGGAAGCCCTCGCCGGCGATGCCGAAGCGAAAGCGACCCACGCGACCGCCGCCACCGAGAAGACGATTCGCCACCCTTCGCGCATGACCTCACCTCGATTCGCGCATCGACTCCGCGTCGGCGCCGGCATCACCGACGATCTCGAGCAACATCCAATACGACACGGGCCGATCCCGATCGAACGTCGCCAGCAATCGCTGCGCCGCGATCGGCTCGGATTCGCCGGTCGGTTCTCCGTAGGCGCGCACGATCACGTCGAAGAGTGGATCGGGGTCGTCCGGCCCCGCGACGACCGGCAGCTCGATCGGAAGCTCGCCGTCCCGCGGGACCACCACCAGATCCGAGAGCAACAATCGGCGCTCGGGCTCCGCGAGCACGATGACGTCGAACGCGCGCGCGCGCTCGCGAACTGCCGTCGTCCCGTCGACGATCACCGTCGCTTCGGAGCCCGCCATCGGTGCGGCACAGCCGCCGGCGGCACCCATCGCCAGAGCCACGGCGAGCAAGCTCCGTCTCACACAACACATCTCACTCGCACCCGTCGAGCACGCCGCCGAGGCCCACGACACAGGCACAGAGATCGTCGCTCGGCGTCCAACCGCATTGCCCCGAGCCCTGCCGGGCACACTCGCCCTCTCGGAAACACGCGTACCATTCGCGCCATTCGCAGGTCGAGGCGACGTCGGGGTCGTCCGTGCACAGCTGCCCCGAGCAGCCGGCACGATGGCACTGCTCGTCGCCGCCGCCTCGGTCGTCACACCCTTCGAGCTCTCCACCCTTGCTCTCGACACAGGCACAGAGATCGTCGCTCGGCGTCCAGCCACACGCGCCGTCGAGCTGCGGCTCACAGACACCCGTGTCGAAACACTCGTACCACGGCTCCCACTCGCACGTAGAAGCTGCGTAGGGATCAGAGCTGCACAGCTGACCGGAGCATCCGCCCTGGAAGCAACCCGTCCCACCGAGAGGCTCGATCCCACCGGGCCCTCCCTGCTCGCTCGCGAGCAACGAGCCGGACTCGGACGAATCGACGGCACATGCGACGCACGCCAGCGCAACACAGAGAATCGAGAGCTGAATCGACTTGGTCATCTCGGCCTCCCAGGGATCGAAAGAGCGGAGTCAGAAGTCGGCCCGTTGGTCGTACGCGCCGGCGGTGGTCCCGTCCTGTCGCGCCGCGTCGCCGCGCGACGTCGACATGCCGATCTCCCGCACTGTCCGCATCGCGCCCTCCGGCTTTCGTGCGCTCCTCGGTGCGCGTCGATGCGCGCGTCCATTGGAGGGGGGAGCCGCGGACGCCGCGTCGGGCGCGGTCACCTCCGCACGCACCGACAGGTCCGCGGCGGCCACGACCTCCGAGGGCGACTGCTCCCGCGTCTGCGGGGCTCGCAGCGCGACCGGCTCGACGCTCGGCGAGACCGGCTCGACCACCACCGGAGCCACCGACGGCGGCGTGGCGCTGCGCCCTCGCTCGGCCGAGGCCGCCGCAGCCCGCTGGCTCGCGCCGTCGCGGACGATGCCACTCGTCGTAGCCGCCGCCATGGCCGTGAGCGCACACATCACGGCACCACCCGCGGCGAGCGCCAGAACCCAGCGTGCGACCGCACGCTCGCGCAGCGTCCCTCGGAGCCGGCGCACGGCCAATCGCGTCTCGTCACCCTCTTTGCGGAACCGCCAATTGGGGATCGTCCTGGTCATTCCCACGGCGTCGATGTCCGGCGAGACCACCACCGTGGGCTCGTCCCCCGATGCGACCTTGCGCGGCAACCGCGCGGCTGCGCGCATCTCGGGACGCGACACGCTGCCACGGGTGAAGACCGGAACCAGCCTGTCGCCATCGGGCGTCGAGACGACGTCGAGGTCGATGGTGCTCTCGGGGCGATACCGCACCTTCGCCGTACAATTCGATCCGATGCCGGGGACCGTGCTCTTCATGTCGTCGTGGTCCATCGCGACCCTCCGCGCTGAGGAGGCATTGCAGACCGTGCGCCACCCCCCGCGGCGACGTTTTCGCCCGGAATGACGCAGACGGACGGAGCGACCGGTCGGTCCACCGACCACTCCCTCCGTCCGCCTTCGAGGCACCCGCGCGCGCCCGAGCCAACTGCCGGCTAGGCCCTCATCGACTACGGCTTCGCCGACCTCGCTGGAGATCCTGGATCTGCATCCGCAGCGCGTCACGATCCGCTTCGAGCGCCCGAACTTGCCTGTGGAGCGCCTGAATCGACGCCAAGGTCACACCGAACGAATCGACGGGCGAGATGTAGCGGTCCGTGCTGCCAATCCCGAAGGCCGCGTGGAAGTCCTGCGCCATCGGGCCCATGTGCGTCACGAAGTCGCCATCCGATCGGTAGCTCCAGATGCTCACGGGCAGACCGGCCGCGCGCTCGAGCACGTCGTCCTGCTCCACGCTGGAGAACGACTCTTTGAGGTTCTCGTCGGAGATGGGGCAAGTGTCCGAGCAGAACTCTTGGCCTGGAGGGACGGGGACTCCCGCGCAGCAGTGCAGACCCGGACAACATTCGGAGCCCGCTTCCGCGCAAGAGTCGCCTTGCGCGACGCACATGCCGTCGTCGCCGTCTCCGTCGTCACACTCCCCACCTTCCCTGCCCTCCGGCGGAAGGCCCAGCCCGCCGCCGTGCTCCTCTCCGCCGGACCCACCCTCCGACGGAGGCGCCATCACGCATGCGGCGCTTGCGACGGCGAGGCCCACGACCACGACCAACCCGACCCCGTTGCGAATTGCGATTCTCATGGGCTCGTCTCCTTCCGCACCATCGGCTGCACGGCTGGTAGCGGCATTCGTGCCGAAATGCTCGGCATGCGCTCGGCCGCAGTCACTCCTGGATCTCTTCCTCGAAGGCCACGCCCACGGCCTCGAGCGCCGACGCGATCGCCTCCGAGTCGGTTGCTCCGAGCAGCGAGCCGAACTCGTCGACGTCGCTCGGTGCGAGATCGAAGCTGTCGGGGCGCAGCCCACCACTGTGATGCAGGCCGACGAGCACGTGTGTCGTCGCCGAGAATACTGGCGATCCACTGGACCCAGGCTCCGCGCGTGCGCCGTAGACGAACTGATCGACCTTGCGCTTGCGACCCGAGGTGTACTCGTACTCCACCGACTGCTCGTAAGCGTAGATTCGCCCCAAAGACGCCTCGAGCGGTCTGCCTTGGGGGTGGCCCATCACGTAGACAGGGCTGCCCAGGAACCGCCGCCCGCGGGCGACGGCCACATGCCCCAACGTCGCGCCGGGAGATCCCGATGCGCGCAGGATCGCCAGGTCGAGCTCCGGAAAGCTCCCGAGATTCGCCTCGATCACGATCTCGGGTGCGGACTGTAGCTGCTCGCGCCCCCGGTACTGCACGAGCACTCTGCTTCCGACGCACATCTCCGCCTCGGCACGACAGCAGTGCTCGTTGGTCACGACCGTGTCGTCGTTGACGAGGAACGCCGAGCACTTGTTCGAGTCTGCGCGCAAGATCTGAACGGTTGCATCGAAGTTGTCCTCGAGCTCGCGGGCGCCGACAGGTCGATCCTGGCAGCGCCCCGCGCGCGACGTTCCGCGGCACGACTGACCGTCCCCACACGGTCGGATCTCCCACTGAAGACCGTCGCGCGCGCACACGGCCTCCCGGTCGTCGCCTCGACACTGCTGCTCCCGCGGAACGCACGGCAGTGCGTCTCCGAGCTCTCCGTTCTCTTGCGCCTCCTCGAGTGCGCAGCTCGCGACCACCGTCACCGCCACAAGAAGCCCGCAGCGCCGTCTCGTCATGGGGGAGAGCGTCAGCAGTCTGCGTGCCGGTTCCCCCAAACCAGACGATGCTCGATCCGGTCGGTCATCCGACCACCCTCGCCGACCGCCTCCGCGGGTCACCCCCGTCTCCGCTCACCTCCCTCGCGCCCCCGAGTTGCTGCATTGCGCGGCGATCCCTCGGCTGCTCTGCCTCGTTCGACCGGTGCGCCCCCTAGCCTCGCAGCCATTCGCGTCGACGGCACGAGCCCTGCTCAACCTGCACTCGCCTAGAAGGAGGTCCGAATGTCGAAGCGCAATCTCAACTGGCGACTCCCGCTCAGGACGGTGACGTCCCTGATCACGTGTACTGCTCTCTTTGCCACCGGCCTCCAGGCCGGCTGCGCGTCCGAGTCCGCCGGTCCCGACGACGGCGCACCGCCGGTGGCGTCCGGTGTTCTGACGCTCGATGACGCGAGGGCACACGAGATCAGCTTCCTGCAGGGTCTGGTGGAGCGCTCCCAGGCGGGCGAGGCGTTGACAGCGGAGGAGCAGGCACACGTCGCCAACTATGCGACGGTGCTCGCCACCTACCCGGAGGAGCTCGCCGCTCAGGCGCAGTCTCTCGTGGAGTCCGTCGCGGCACGGGACGGTTCGTCTCTCGCCGAGGCGGCTGCCAACGTCACGGAAGCCGATATCGAGGGCATTCCGGAGCTCTACGACTTCGCCATGAATGTCAGCTACGAGCTCGCGATGGGCTTCGGCGACCAGATCGATCTGGGTGCGGTCGAGCAACCGCTCTGCATCTTCGCCAAGATCACGCTCGCTCTCCTCGTCGTGACGGTCATCGGCCTCGCGTACCAGATCTACCGCACCGAGAATCCGCCGCCGCCGCCGCCTCCCCCCATCCCCCAGGGAGCTTGGTTCTGCGTTCGACCGCGGGCGGGTGGAGGGTGTGATGTCTGGCAGTGCATGCTGCACTATGTTCGTCCTCCCGCGGTCCCGACGAGCGCCTGTGGCGTCCACCCGCTTGGGGCATGCCAGGACGACGCCGGCAATCCCGTCATGAACGCTGCCGACTGTCTGCCTGTTGCTGCGCCGGTCATCATCAACTGATCACTGTTTCTCCTTCGCTCCGGACCCGCCGCCTCGACTGCCGTGTTCGTCAGGCGAGTCGGCGGGTTCTCGTTTCTCGAGCATTCATCGATCTACCGAGCTTCACTCCAACCGAGCAATCGAGGATTGAGAGGTACAATGAGGAACCGACAATGGATCCGGTCGGTGGTAGCCGCCGGGGTCGCCAGCTTGATGGCGTTCGCACCCGTCAGCGGATGCAGCTCCGATCGCAGCACCGGCGGCGCGACCGGCGTGAACCAGGTCGACGACTTCGATGCTTTCGCGAGCGACGACTTTCTCGGATCGGGCGGAGACGTTCTCGCCGGCGCCTACGACATGGACGACCTCGCGACCTCCTTCTGGGTCGCGTCGGCCGCGGCTACGCTCACTCCCGAGCAGGCGAGCGCCGTCGATCGCGCCACCGAAGCCGCGTTTGCTTCTCTCGATCCGGACTCGGAGATCTCGGATGCAGCCTTCGAGGCTGCCATCCCGGATGATCTCCTACCCGGCTATCTCGATGCCGTCGCCTCGTTCGAGGCAGCGATCCGCGACGCCATGGCGGAGCGGGACGCGACCTCCTCGGAGCTCGAGTCTTACCAAGCGACGGAGCAACAGCGAGGTGGCCGTCCGGTGACGCCGCCTCGTCCGAGTGGCGGAATCCCCGGGGCGCCGACTACGCCACTGCCGCCGGGCTGGTACTACGACCCCGTTCGGGGAATGTACCTGCCTCCCACCGTGGCGCCGCGACAGCCTCCACCTCCGGTCGTGCCTCGTCCCGGGATCGTCCGGCCCGTCCTCCGGTGGGTGGGCGTCAACCTGGGTCGGGGTCTGCTTTGGCTGGGTGGAACCGTGGGTGGAGTCTACATCTTCAAGATCATGATGAACAACGGCACTACGCCGCAGCCGGTTCAGCTGCCTGGCGGCAACAACGTCACGGTTCCTCCCGGCTGGGGTCTCGGCCAGGGCAGCGACGGCAGCCACGTGTTGATCCCGCCCGGGGGCGCGCAGCTACCCCAATACGGTGGTCCGCCCGATGGCTCTGCGCCGCCGGTCACCCCCCTGCCCCCTCCGGGCCCCGGTGGCGTCATCATCATTCCGCCACCCCCCACCACCACGCCTCCCGCCACGACTACCCCTCCCACGACCACGACTCCCCCTCCTTCGAGCACGCCGACCCCGACCCCGGCGCCGACCCCGGCGCCGACCCCTCCTCCTCCGATGCCTCCGCGTTGAGAAGTCCAGAAGCGGACTTCCGCCCTTCGGGTGGGGGATGGTCCCCCGCCCGAATTGCGTAGTGCTCCGGCTTCCGGCCGGCGCCGGTGTTGCGACCCAATCGTCCGGACGCGATCTCTACCTACCTGTCTTCTCCGCCTCGACGTCCTCTGGCGTCGGGGCGGTCGTGTTTCCGCGGGTCGTCTCTCGAGGGAAGAGGCCGGTGCTCCCGAGCAGTGAAGGCGGTCGGAGTGCCGACCAGTCATTCACATGGAGCGCAGATTCTCGTCGATTCACCGTCGTTGTCGTCGGCCCGTCGAATGCAGTGTGGAATCGAGAGGACTTCGCGATCTTGTCGAAGCCCTGCGACCCCGGAGGAATCATGAGAAACGCTTCACTGCTCAAGAGACTCACGTCGATTCTGATCGCCGCGAGCCTCATTGCGGTCCCGGCATGCGCGAGTCGATCGGATACGGACGCGTTCGGTGGAACGGCGCACGAGTACGGTGTGACTGCGGAGACGCGGGCGCTCTACGAGGACGCGGCTGCACGTGTTCTTCAAGCGCAGGAGAACGGAGAGACGCCGGATCCCGAGGACTTTCGCCTCGCCCAAGCCGTGATGTTCGCGACGGAGGCGTTGCCCGAGCACCATTTCCTCGCCGCACAGGCGGCAGACGAAGCTCGGGCGCTGGGCCTCGAGCTCACCGAGGAGCAAGCAGCGGCCGAGGCGGCTGCGGTCGCGGCCCACGAGGAGATCCTCGATTCCATCATCGCGGTGCACCAGGAGAACGACGCTTACCTCGATTCGCTCCAGGGCGCCGAAGAGCAACAACGCGGAGGGCGTCCCGGCACGACGCCTCCTCGGCCGGGGCCCGGCTCGGGTCCCACGATGCCGGGGATGCCCGCGCTGCCGGGTCCGCGGGACGGTTGGGTGCAGCTGCCGAGCGGGCTGTGGGTGCCCCAGGGCGCGCGACCGGTTCCCATCTATCGCCGGGCATTCCAGGGCGGTCGTCCCGTTCTCATCTGGGTTGGCACTGCCATCTTCCTCCCGGTCGGCCTCACCATCGTGACGATCCACCTCAACAACACGTTGAAGCCGCAGCCGGTGCAGACTCCCGGCGGTCAGACGATCATCGTTCCTCCTGGTTACGGAGTCGGCCAGACAGGCAATGGCACTACGGTCCTGATCCCGCCCGGACAGACGGTGATCCAGCCGGGTGGGGCCCCAGCCCCGCCGATCCAGAATCTGCCGCCCCCGCCCGCGGGTGGTGGCGCAACGCCTTTGCCGCCGCCTCCGACCACCCCTCCGGCGACGACCCCTCCGACCACCACGACCCCTCCCCCGACCACGCCGCCGTCGAGCCCGACTCCTCCCCCGTCGAGCCCGACTCCTCCCCCGCCGCCTCCTCCCACGCCGCCGCCTGGTTGATTGCGCACCGTTCGAAGGAGGTCGTCATGCGAGGCTATCTGATTGTCGGATTGTTGCTGCTGGGCGCTTCGGGAGTCGGTGCCTGTAGTGCAGATGTGGTCTCGGACGGCACCCTCGCCGAGTCGGTCGAGCAGGACGGTTGTGATTGTCGATTCACCGGGTGCGCCGAGGGCCAGGCGTGTGTTCCCTGTTGGGGAGGTTATGCGTGCTTGCCCGAGGGGGCCGCCTGCTTCGGAGGTCCGGGCGGCGGTGACGACGGCTCGGGCTTCCGTGGCGACGGATCCGGTGACGCACAGTCGGGTGGCGACTCGTTCGGCCCGGTGGAGCAAGGCGGGCCTGGCGGTGACGGCGGCGACGACGGCTCCTGCGGCGATGGCGGTGACGACGATCCGCCCCCCGACGATTGCCGGAGCACAGGTTGCGACGAAGGGCAGTACTGCACGTTCTGTTGGGTCGGCTACGCGTGTATCCCCGACGGCGCCGTCTGCTGAGGATCAGTCGCCGCTTCGCGTCAGTGCCTCGAAGCGCAGCGTGCCGGGTGGGAAGTCCACCGGAACAGCCTCGTTGCCGTCGTCGCGCGTGGCCAGGTAGACGGCCACGCCGGCGCCGATGGCAGCAACTCCCACGATCGTCGTCCAGAACCACCACTGCTCGGTCACGGCGCGATCGTCGTCTTCGCGTTCGCGCCGGTCGAATCGGTCGTCGCGCCGTCGCTGGTCATCCCTGGCGACGGCGCGAGGGCGCATGACGA
>JADZFZ010000428.1 GCA_020854145.1 Deltaproteobacteria bacterium
GGGATCTGCTCCTACCGCAGCTGCACGCGCCCTTCGGTCGACGACGACCTCTGCCTCGAGCACCTCGTGGCCTACGAGTCCGCCCACCCGCACACGCGCTGGCGCCTCGACCACGCGGCGTAGACTCCGGGGGTGTCCCGGCTCCTCGGTCGCATCTGGCTCGGCTCGTTCGTCGTGATCGCGGGCTGCGGCGACGACGACGGTCCTCGCACGACGGACGGCTCTCTCGACGACGCCGCGCTCGACGCGGGCGCCGGAGCTGCCGACGACGCTCTGCCCGCGGACGCGGGACGCGACGTGGAGCTGCCCACGTTGCCGGAGCCCGAGCCGTGCGACGACGACGCGCTCGACGATCCACGGAGCTTTCCGCCGTGTGGTCTCGGCGCGGGGATCTTCGGTCGCTGGATCCGCGACGACTACGGGTTACCCGCGTTCGATTACCACGCCGACCAGCGATTCGACCCGCGCGCGGAGTACCCCAACTCGCTCGACCCGCGCAGCCGCGACCACTGGCACATGATCGGCAACGACCGCGTCACCGCGCTCGTCCACAACGGCGGGCACGTCGAGCTCGTCTCGCACGAGCGCGGCGTGACCTACGTGAATCGATTCGACCCCGAGCACGACGGTTTCGCCGGCGGCTACTCCTACGTGGCGGAAGGTGACCGTGTCTGGGCGACGGCCCACGCGCTGCTGCCCGAGGGCGCGACCGCGACGCGGCGATTCGGCCTCGGCTACTTCGAGCACACGGCCGAGCACGACGAGCTGCGCGTCCGTCGTCGCGTCTTCGCGCCCGCCGGCGACGCCCCGCTGCTCATCGCCGACGTGCTCGTCGACAATCGCAGCGATCGCGTCCGCGCGATTCGCCATCACGAAGCGTGGGACGCGAATCGATTCCAGGTCACCTTCGAGCCGCTCGTCGCAGGCATCCTCGCGCGCGCGGCCGACGATCGCCGACGCGCGCTCGACGACGCGTTCGTCTCGTCGAGCGCATACGACGAATCGAGCCGCACGCTCCGCGCCTCGATGACGCCCGTCGATCCCTCTGCGCGGCCGCCCGCCGACGAGGCTTCGCCCATCGACCACCACCCGCCCGACGTCGTGCTCCAGGCGCTCGTCGGCGAGGTCCATTCCGCGATCGGCCGTGACGCGGCGCTCTTCGGCGAAGGCGGGTTCGGCGCGCCGGAGGGAGCACGAACGCGAATCCCGACGACGGTGCTCGAAGGCACGACGCCCGGCGGCCAGCCGGCCTGCGCCGTCCTCGCGACCGATCTCGTGATCCCACCCGGCGAGTCCGCGCATCTGCGCTTCGCGTTCGGCTACGTGCACGAGGGCCGGCCGCTGCCCGTCGATCCCGCGTGGCGCGATCCCGCGCGCGACGTGCTGGCCGACACGCTCGACGATTGGCGCACGCGCCTCGCCTATCTCGCCACCGAGTCGGATCCCGTCGTGCACCGCGAGCTCGCCTGGCGCTCGTTCTCGCTACAGGCCGCTTCCACGTACAGCGACTTCCACCAGCTGCACGTCGTGCCGCAGGGCTCGGCGTATCTCTATCGGCAGGGGCTCGACGGGGCCGCGCGCGATCACGGTCTCTTCGCGATGCCGCTCGTCTACCTGGATCCCGATCGCGCACGCGAGCAGCTCGAGCTGGTGATGCGCACGACCCACGCCGAGGACGCGCGCATCAGCTATGCGCACCACGGGCACGGGATCCTCGAGGACGCGTTCGTCCATCCCGCACCGTCCGATCTGCAGCTCCACCTCTTCCTCGGTGTCGTCGAGCTCCTCGCCGCCACCGGCGATCGCGCCTGGCTCGATCGACGCGTGCCGTTCTACCCGGCGGGAGCGACGCCCCCGTTCGGGCTCGGCGACACCGTGCTCGATCACCTGCGCGCCGCGTTTCGCCACCTGCGCGACACGGTCGGCCGCGGGCCTCACGGCCTCGTGCGCGTCGGCACCGGCGACTGGGACGACGCCATCGTCTCGAGCGTCGGCCTCGGCGGCCGCGAGCCCACGATCGCGAACGGCGAGTCGCACGCGAACACGGCCCTCGCCGCGTTCGTGCTCCCTCTCGTCGCCGGCCACGTCGAGTCCGCCGATCCGGCCTTCGCCGCCGATCTGCGCACGTATGCCGGTGAGCTTCGCGCCGCGCTCGCGCCCGAATGGAACGGCCGCTGGTACCGCCGCGCGTATCTGCGCGACGCGGACGATTCCGAGGTCGTCGTGGGCGACGACACCCCACTTCTTCTTCCGCAGACGTGGGCGCTGATCGCGGGCATCGGCGATCCGACGCAGACGTCGGCGCTGCTCGCCTCGATCGACGCGATGCTCGATTCACCGTCTCCGATCGGCGCGACGCTCTCTCCCTCCGGCGCCGTGTGGCCGGCCGTCAGCGGCCTTCTGACGTGGGCCTATGCGATCCCCGAGACGAACGCGCGTGCCCTCGCGTGGCGCTCGGTGGTGCGCAACACCTTCGCTGCGCACGCCGAGACGTACCCGGAGATCTGGTACGGCGTGTGGTCCGGCCCCGACGGCTTCAACGGCACCGGCGAGGAGCTCCCCGGCTACACGTGGTCGAGCTCCACGCCGATGCGCGATTTCCCGGTCACCAACATGAATCAGGAAGCCATGGGATTGCTCGGCGCGATCCGCGTCGCAGGCATCTTCCCGGACGCCGCCGGCCTGCGCATCGCTCCCGCGATCGAGGACGAACGGTTCGTGCTCGACCTCCCGCTGATTCGCCTGGAACGCGACGGCAGTCTCCTGCGCGGCGAGCTCCGCCCGCGCACCGACGGCGCGATCAC
>JADZFZ010000429.1 GCA_020854145.1 Deltaproteobacteria bacterium
CGACGACTTCCTCAAGGAGATGGCGACGGTCGCCGCGAGCCTCGAGCGCAAGAGCGAACGGCCGCCGCCGCCCGACATCACGCGAGCGGCGAACGCGATCGGGGAAGCCGATGCGTTCGCCGTGCTCGCGCGTGCGCGCCCGCGACCGTGGTGGCGCAAGCTGCTCGACGCCGTCCTCGGCCGCGCCCGCTCGAGCTGACTGGCCCCTCACCTGCCTCTCCCCGCTGCGCGGGGAGAGGGGACGCGCGTCGATCGGCGCGGGCGGAATTCCGAGTGAGCCCGAGCCCGCGGCCAGCGGGCGACGGCGAAGTCGCAACACGCCCGAGCGCCAGCGACGGGCGGAATTCGGGACCAGGCTCCCTCTCCCCGAATGGGGAGAGGGTCGGGGTGAGGGGCGCGGTGCGCGTGGCTCAACGCGAGAAGGGCATCTCGATCTGCACGGGCTCGTCGTTCGGCGGCGGCGGCAGGCGCCAGCCGTTGACGACCGTGACGATGCAGCGACCGATCTCGTCGTGCTCGGTGGAGTTGGACAACACGCGCGCGCCGCTGACCTGCCCGCTGCCGCCGATGTTGAAGCGCACGGTCACGGTGCCGCGGAGCTCGGGATCGTTGCGCGACGCACGGTCGAAGCACGTCTGCGCGCGCGGCCGGTAGTACTGGCGAATCACGCTGCGCACGCGCGACGCGTACATGGTCGTCTCGAGGTCTTCGTCCTCCTCTTCGCTGCCGGCACCGCGCATGTCGCCTGCGGCGTCTTCGAGCGACAGACCGGGCTGGCTACCCGCCGATGAGCTCGGCGCGGGCGCGGGCGCAGCGCCCTCGCCATCGCTCCGCCACGGCGCGGGCGTCGCCGGAGCGTCGCCGGAGAACTCGGCGTCGGGGGCACGCGAGGTCGGCGTGTCGCTCGTGTCGGCAGGCGGAAGCGACGAGATGTCACCGGACGGAGCACGCTCGCGCGGCACGCGGACCCTCGCGGCACCACGAGCCGGCGAGGTCGTGGAGGCTGCGCGCGCGGGAGCGTCCGTGCTCGCGCGGTCGGAGAATGCGCGCACGGCCGTGCCGCCCGCCGCGCGACGCGATGTCGTGCGTGCACCGGGAGCCGCGAGCGTCTCGGGAGGCTCGACGCCATCGGGAGGCGTCGGAAGCGGAGCGGCCGCGGCCGTCGCGACGGGATCGAGATCGGAGAGCTCGTCGGCCGCGACCGCGACCGCGGCTTGCGTCGAAGGGCGACCGGCGACGAGACCTGCGGCGACGCCCACGCCGAGCAGGAGCGTGCCCGCGACGGCGATGAGCGCCCAGGTCTTGCGCGACGAGCGGACGCCGATCGCCGCGAGCGACACGGTGCTCGCGTCGGGTGCACCTCGCCGCTTGGGCGAAACGGTCGCAGCCTTCGCAGGCGCGGGCTCGGAAGTGCGCGACGGCCTCACGGATCCCGCGGTCTCGGACCGGGGAGCGCTCTCGTGATTCGCCGGTGCGTCGACCGACGGCGCCGGGGCCACGACGGCCGTCGATGCGACGACCGCAGGCGACGTCTCGCGAGGGGCGACCGGGACGTGCCCCGCCGCGAGCTCGTGCGCGAGGTCGCCGTTCGCACGCACGGTGGGCGCGAGGCCGACGTCGGTCGCATCGACGGCAGGCGCGATGGCCGCAGCGACCCCCGCCGGAGCGGGCGCGGTCGGCGCGGGCGGCTCGACCACCAGCGCGCGCGCGACGTCATCGGGGGAGCCGATCTTCTGCGTCAGATGCAGGTCGGGCGAAGGCGCGGCGGGTGGCTCGGCGCGGTGGGCGCGTGCGGTGGGCGGGATGACCGCGGTGCCGCAGCGGTTGCAGAAACGCGAGCCATCGGGGTTGGTCCAGTCGCAGAAGGTGCAGCGCATGATCGACCCCCTGGGTGAGTCGTGTGCCGCGGCTTTGTGCAATGGCCAGGCCCAGATGAAATGCCTGCAATCTGCGCGGAAGCTCTCCCGGAGCGTGAACGGCCGTCGGGATCAGGCGTGAAATTCTCCCCTGCCGAGGGAAGATTCTCGGGCCCGAGGATCGTAGGGAGCGGCCACGCTCGCAGCGCACCTACGGGGACCGGCGAGCGAGACGACCCCGCCGATCAGCGCGGACGCCGCTTGGTCTTGGTCTTGGTCTGCGGGATCGCGCGGCGACCCCTTCACCCGTGTAGGTCACGACGAGCTCCGCCTCGACCCCGCGCGCCGCATCTTCGAGACGGACGCGGCCGACTGCGGTGGTCAGACATCGCCCCGCTTCGGGGTCGGCCACCGTCGCGGCGAGAGCGGTCCCGCGCGCGCTGCCCGATGCGGGCGTGCTCATGGTCAACGTCACCTCGCCGGCCGGCGACCGACCGCGACGCCCGGCGCGACGACGACAATCGAGGAACGCTCCGATGCCCGCTTGGATCGAGCGCGCGAGCGCGGCGACGCTCTCGCTGCGCACGCCCGGCGAACCCGTGACGACGAACCGCACCTCGCCCTCGGCGGTCTGCCCGCTCGCGCGGACGCGACCGCCCGCCAGCGTCTCGACCTGGGTGCTCCGCTCGACCTCGGCGCGCCGCTCGCTCGCGGCGATCGCGCTGCGGGCGCCCGAGTGCGAGAACTCGAGCGCGATGACGGCCATCGCCGGCCGTTGGACCTGCTGGAGGCTCGCGCCGCGCACCGCCCGCATGACGCATGCGGCCGTATCGGCGTCGCCGAGTCGATCGGCCGTCGTCTCGTAGGTCGCCGCACCTCGGCCCGAAGGCAACGCGATCCGGAAGCGCAGGCTGCCGACGGCCTCGGGGCGACGCGCGGTGAGCGCCGAGTAACACGCCCGCACATCGCCCATCTTGCGCGCGACGGCAGCTCCGATCGCTTCGAGCCGTTCGCTTCCCGTCGTGCCGGCGCTCTCGATCGCCATGCGCACGTCGGAGCGCGTGGTGACGGACGCGGTGCCCTGGCCCATGCCGGACTGCGCGACGCCCGCATCGATGCGGCCGCTCGGGATCGGCTGCCCCGCGGCGACCCACGCCACCGACGCGAGGCTGCTCGCGACGACGACCGCGACGACCACCCGACGACGACCCATCGGTCGCATCGAGCGCTCGCCCCTCACCTCGACCCTCCCCCCCTGCGGGGAGAGGGAGCCTTGCCGCGAATTCCCCATGTCGAGAGCATGCCTCATGCGGACCGACCGCGCTTCGATTCGCTCGCGCGGTCGGCCGATGGCTCGTGGTACGACGGCCCGGTGCGACGGACGATTCACACGGCTTCGCTCGTGCCGACGGTGGCGGCGGCCGTGCTCGCGCTGTCGAGCCCGGCGCTCGTCGCGCACGCGGACGACGACGCAGGGCACGGAGCGTATGGCCGCTTCGACGCGGACCTCGTCCTCGCGCTCGACCTCGGTGGGGGCCTCCGAACCGACGGAGCGGGCGTGCTCGCGGGAAACGTACGCGGGCGTTACCTCGACAGCGCGGGGTTGGTGCTCGGCGCCGAGCGCGATCTCGACGAGGGCGCAATCCACGTGGTGGCCGCCATCGATCTCCGTCCCGTCTTCCTCGCGCGCTTCTTCTTGGACATGGAGATCGGCGACTCCTGGATCGATCTGTTGCTCGACTCGGTCGGTCTCGAGCTCGGCGCCGTGTGGGCGCGCGCCGGGGAGCGCGACGACGGAGCGGCGCTGCTCGTGGGCGGCGGCTTGGAGATCCCCGTGTACCTGCGTCGCGCACGCGGCGTCGCCTTGCGCCTCGGCGTGCGGTACGTCGCCGCCCGCGAGCGCTGGCAACACGGTCCCGAAGGAGGCCTGACCGACACCTCGTTCGTCGCGGCGCTCGTCGTGCGCACCGCCGTGTCGTCGGGGATCGCGACGCGCGCGCGATGAGCGAGGCGTCTCCGCAGCGGAGCAGGGCTCGCGAGCTCGCCGACCGCATCGCCGACGAAGCCCTCGATCTGGCGCGCGCGTCGGTGCCCGACTGCGTGCGCGATCTGCTGCCGCGTCTGCCCCCGCCGCGCGCTCGCGTGAGGGTCGCGGCGGTCGGCAAGGCTGCAGCCACGATGGCGCGCGTCGCGCTCGACGCGTGGCGCGGTCGCATCGAACGAGCCCTGGTGGTGGTGCCCGAGGGCGCGGACGTCTCCGGGCTCGAGGGCGCGGACGTGCTCTTCGCCGCGCACCCGTTGCCCGACGCGCGCAGCCTCGCGGCGGGCAGCGCGCTTCTCGATCTGGCGCGCGGGCTGGGTCCGGCGGACGTCTTGCTGGTGTTGCTCTCGGGTGGCGCGAGCGCGCTCGCGTGCGCGCCGGTCCCAGGCTTCTCGCTCGACCGGGAGCGCGACCTCGTCGAACGCCTTCTGGGATCGGGCTTGGCGATCGCCGACGTCAACTGCGTACGAGGGCACCTGTCGTCGATCAAGCGCGGCGGGCTCGCGATCGCGGCGTACCCGGCGCGCACGCTGACGCTGGTCGTCTCGGACGTGCTCGGCGGCGACGACGTCTCGACGGTCGGAGGAGCACCGACGGTGCTCGCGCCGAACGAGCTCTCCCGTTTCGAGGCGCTCGTGCGCGACGTCGCGCCCGACGAGGCGGAGGCGCTCGTGGCGCTCGCGAGCCGTCGTGCGGATCACGCGCTGTCGTCGGAGGAGCGCGCGGAGGCCGCCCGACGCACGCGCATCGTGCGCGCTGCGGGCCCGGAGCTGCTCGTGCAGTGCGCCGAGATCGCGGCGGAGCACGCGGGGCGCCCAGGCATCGTGTTGCCCCCGATGTCGCGCGCGGTCGAGCACGAAGCCGAGCGGATCGCGAAGTTCCTGCTGCACGCGAAGCACGAGGTCGTGGGGCTGGTCCACGGCGAGCCCACCGTCACGATCGCGGGGCCGGCGGGTCGCGGAGGGCGCATGGGTCGCCTCGCGCTGCTCGTCGCGCGCGCGATCGCCGAACGTCCCGACCGCGCCATCGCCGTTCGCGCGAGCGACGGCGTCGATGGTGTCGGCGGCCTCGGCGGCGCATCGTGCGATGCGACGACGTGGTCGGCGCTGGGCGCGGCGGGCGCCGCGGCGCTCGACGGGTACGACGACGTCACGGCGCACCTCGCACATGGCCACGTTCGACCCGCCCGGCCGAGCGGTGTCAATCTCCTCGACCTCGTGGTGGTCGTCCGGAGCTGATTCTCGGTCCTGACGATCCAACCAAACGAAAAGGCGAGCCGGGGTGGCGGCTCGCCTCTCGCGACGCGCGTCTGCTTCGGTCGGCTAACGCGCGGGCTGCGGCGTCGGGTCGTGGATCTCGCGCGCGGGCTGCGGGGTCGGATCCTCGACCTCCTCGTCGTCGGCCGCGGGTTGCGGCGTCGGATCGGCGATGCCGCCGTTCATCGCAGGTTGCGGCGTGGGATCCGCGACGGGGGCCGCGACCGCGCCGATCAGGATGAACACGAAGTCCCGCGCAGCCTCGACGCCGTACTCCGCGGCGATCCCGCGCGTGACCTCGTCCGCATCGTCGACGCACACGACGTGACCGCTCTCGTCGACGATCGCGGCCTTCCTCGTGCCTTCGACGAGCGCGGGACGCCACTTGTCGATGAGGAGCCAGACGCCCGCGCAATCGCCGGCGGCGCCTGCGACCTCGGCCTCGGTCAACGTCTCGACGGGAGTCTCCGCGTCGCCGACCGTCAACCCTTCTTGCTCGAGGAACAGACCGGCGCCCCCTACGCCCGTCTCATCCGTCCCCTCGAGCGCACACCCCGTCGCGACGCCGGCCAACGCCAGCAACGCGACGAGCCCGAGCTTCGAACACCTACGCATCTCAGTCCTCCACCCCGGAAAGCCCGTACTGCTTGACGAGCTGAGAAAGTCTCGGTCGCTTCATGCCGAGCAGCGTGGCCGCTCGCGTGATGTTTCCTCGCGTCTGTCGCAGCGCGCGCGCGATGCATTCGCGCTCGATCTCGCGCTTCATGTCGCCGAGGCTGACGGCTCCGCTCGAGACGCGGCGGAACACGAGCTCGACGTCGTCGGTCTCCACCGGCAACCCGTCGTCGGCGAAGGTCGCCGCCGGCACGTCGTCGTCGTCTTCGTCCGCAGCGTTCGGAGCGGGCGGCGGCGGCGGCTCGGGAGTCAGCGCGCGCATCGGCGCGCCCGCGGTCGCGGTCGGTGCCGCGTGCAGCCCGACCGCGCGGAAGTCGGACGCCTCGAGCATGTCGCCGTCGGCGAACAGGCTCGCGCTGCGCAGCACGTTCTCGAGCTCGCGCACGTTGCCCGGCCACTGGTGCGCAGAGAGCACCGCGAGCGCGCCCGGCGAGAGCCGCCGCGCCGGCTCGCCGCGCTCCGACGCCGCGCGCTCGAGGATGTGCTCGGCGATCGGACCGAGGTCGTCCATGCGATCGCGCAGCGGCGGCAGCTCGATGCTGATGCCGCGGAGGCGATAGTAGAGATCCTCGCGGAAGGTCCCCTCGCGGACCATCTGCTCGAGATCGCGATTGGTCGCCGCGACGATGCGCACGTCGACGCGGATCTTCTGCGTCCCGCCGACGCGCTCGAACTCGCGCTCCTGCAGCACGCGCAAGAGCGCCACCTGCGTCTTGGCCGAGATGTCGCCGATCTCGTCGAGGAAGAGCGTCCCGCCGTCGGCGAGCTCGAAGCGCCCCTTGCGCCGCGCGAGCGCACCCGTGAACGCGCCGAGCTCGTGCCCGAAGAGCTCGGACAGGAGCAACGTCTCCACGAGCGCCGCGCAGTTGACCTTCACGAACGGGCGCGAGCGGCGCGACGAGCCGTGATGGAGCGCCTCGGCCACGAGCTCCTTGCCCGTGCCGCTCTCGCCGCGGATGAGGACCGTCGCATCCGACGGCGCGACGCGCTCGATGACCTCGCGGATGCGCGACATCGCCGACGACCGACCGACGAGACCGCCGGGCCGGCGCGACTCGGGGCGCAGCGAGTCCTGGCCGGAGCGATCACGATCCATCGGCGCGAGACGCGGCGGAGGTGCGCTCGAGGTCGGCCGCGGCGGCGGCACCGACGAGACCGAGCGCGAGTCCGACGACAGCCGCGTGCGCAGCTCCTCGAGCTCGAGCCGCCCCGACGCGCGATCGTAGGACGCCGCGAACGGCTCCGGCACGGTGCGACGCAATCGCTCGGACACCGCGGTCCCGCGCTCGACCAGCTGCAGCGCGATGCGCACGTCACCCTGGTCCGCGTAGACGCGCGCGACGCGCAGGAGCGCGGGAGCGACCAGCTCGTCGTCGTCGGTCCGCTCGGCCTGCTCGAGCGCGCGGCGCGCGGGCAAGACGCCGGTTCGACCGGACGCACGCGCCACGTCGGCGACCAGCAGGGCCAGCTCGGCTGCACGCTTCGGCTCGTCCACCTCGCCGGCGGCCGCGATGGCCTCTTCGGCGCCCGTGACGTCGCCGTCGTCCACGCGGAGACGACCGAGCCCGACGCACGCGTCGATGACGCGCATGGTCTCGCCGATCTCCTCGAACAGCCTCCGCGCGGCCTCGTACGACGCAGCGGCCGACGCGCTGTCGCCTTCCGCGGCCGCGATGCGCGCACGCAGCAGCAGCCCTTCGCCGACCACCGTGCGCGGCAACGCGCCGCCGCCCATCTGCGCGGCGAAATCGCACAACGCCTGCGCGCGCGCCGGATCGCCGAGACGCACGTAGAGCTCGCCGAGGTTGTTGGCGACGCGCGCGAGCATCGGACGGTTGCCGAGCGACTTCAGCAGCGCGACGGCCTGCTGGTAGTGCGAGAGCGCCATCGCGTAGTCGCGACGCAGGTGCGCGAGCACCGCGAGGTTCTCGCGCGCGATGGCCACGAGACGCGTCGAGCCGATCTGCTCGGCGACCCCGAGCGCGGACTCGAACGCGGCCGCCGCGCCTGCCATGTCCTGACGCCGCAACATCGCGATGCCCAGGTTGGTGAGCGCGCGTGCGTGCTCGGCGCGCACGCCCGCCTGCGCCGCCAGCCGGCGGTTCTCCTCGAAGATGCGCGCGGCGGTGGCGACCTCGCCGCGCGCGAGGGCGACCTTGCCGAGGGTGTTGCGCACGAGGAGCGCGAGGGCCGCGTTGCCCGACGCTTCCGCGCGCGGAAGCGCGGTGCGCGCCCAACGCTCCGACTCGTCGTAACGCGCGCTCTCGTAACAGAGCTCGGCGCGGAGGGCGTCGAGCTCGCACAGCAGGACCTGATCGTCGGGCGCGAGATCGGCCGCGCGATCGAGCACGTTGCGCGCCTCGCCGTGCTCGCCCGCGAGCACGAGCAGCTCGCCGAGCCGTCGGGCCGCGATCGCGTCGCTCGGCGTCGCGTCGGTCGCGGCGCGCGCGCGACGGATGGCCTTGCGGTACTCGCCCATCGCGCGGAGCAGATCGACGAGGCGCTCCGAGAGCGGAGCCCGCTGATCCTCGTCCGCGATGGGCTCGACCGACTCGAGCAGCGCGGCCGCTTCGCCGTGGGCGTGCGTGGCCGCGAGCACCGGCGCGGCATCGAGCGCGAGCTCGACGGCACGACGGTTCATCCCCGCGTGCATCGCGTGGTGCGCGGCCTCCTGGAGCGCCGTGCCCTGAGGACCCGTGCGCTCGAGCAACGCCAGCGCGCCGCCGTGGAGCGCGCGCCGTCGCTCGTCGTCGACCGACTTGAGCACACGCTCTCGGTCGCTCTCGCGCGTGAACGCGAACAGCACGCGTCCCTCGACGAGCGACCGGTGCACGAGCTCGCTCGCTTCGAGCACCGACGTCAGGCGCCCGTCCGCCGGCGTCCCCGCGACCATCGCGATCTCGTCGAGCGTGGCGGCCCGACCGTACACCGCGAGCGCCTCGGCGAGCGCACGCGCGCCTTCGGCCATCTCGCCCAGTCGCCGGCGCACGCGCTCTTCGGGCGTCGGCGGCGCGGAGTCGAGCAACGAGTTGATCGCGTCCGGGATCCCGCCGGTGCGCGTGAGCACCTTCTGCAGAACCTCCGGCGCGCTCAGAAGCGCGCGCACGCCGTCGATCGAGAGCCCGCCGACGCGAATCGTGTCGGTGCGGGCGTGGCGTGCGAGGCCGGCCATCGACGGGGACGGCGCCTCGCCGCGCACCGTCGCGACGAAGAGCGCGCGGAGATCGCCGGCGCCGAAAGCACCGCCGGTGCGCTCGTCGCCTGCGTACCAGTCGTCGATCGACGAGCCCGCGTCGAGCAGGTACGCGAGCATGTCCATCGTGCCCTGGTCCGCGCGATCGAGATCGTGCAGCAGCACGACGGGCGGCCGCAGCCGCGCGACGTCACCCACGAGACGCGCGACCGCCTCGAAGAAGCGCAGCCGCCGCTCGAGCTCCGGCACCCCGTCCACGTGACGCGGAGCCCCGCCGGAGCCGAGCAACACGGCGAGCTCGCCGACGTCGCCGCTCGGTGCGGTGCCGACCTCTTCCAGGAACCGGAGCGCGCGCTCGACGATCTCCGCGACCGGCGCGAACGCGCGCACGGCGTCGCAACGTCCCTCGAGCACCACCGCGCCCGCGAGACGCATGCGTCCCTTGAACTCGCCGAGGATCCGCGTCTTGCCCGCGCCGGGCGGACCGGTCAGCAGCGCCAGCCGACCGCCGCGACCGCACGCGTCCTCGTAGAGCGACGCCAACCGCGCGAGCTCGTCCTCGCGCCCGAAGCATCCCGCGCGCGGTCCTACCGCGTGCACCGCGTTGCCCGCCGAGCTGCGCTCGGGGGAATCGCCCCCGTCCGATCCTCGAGCCACAGCGCGTCTGCCGCTCTCGGTCGGGGTCGGGGTCGTCCTCTTGCCGCCCTCGGGCGGCGCCAGTGCTTCGGCGTTTTGCGGAGACATCCACCCGCCTCGTCGCCGTGGCAAGCCCTCCTCGTTCGGCGGGGGTCGCACGGCGAAGGCGGGAACGTACAGGGGCCCCGAGGCTCCATCAAGCCGACTGGTGATGCCGTCGAGCCTCCCGGACCCGCGATCCGAGGGGTCTTCGGGCCCCCCCTCGGGGGGCCAGGACCCGATGTCGATCGCATCACCCGGCATCGGAGCCCGATCGTGCAACGGTCGGGCCGCCAACCGCCGGCCTGTCATCGTGTGCGATCCCTGAAAATCACGGGCGATCGTGAGGTGGGCTCGGTGCCCACTCCGCCGCCCTGCGTCGAGTTGACCCGACCGAGCACGGCGCCGTGAGAAGTCTAACGGTCACAGCCCCTCGACGGGCGTGGCAGCCGCCGCGAGCGACCCTGCGATCGTCCACGCCGAGCACTCGGTCCCACCCGAGCACACGACGTCCGGCGGGTGCATCCAGGTCGATGCCGGCATGTCGCAGAACGAACCTGCGAGGAGGGAGCAGAGGTCCATCCCGAGCGCGTCGATGAAGACCGCGCGCGCCTCGCTCACGCGGATCGACCCGCCGAAGCGCGCCGGCAGGATCCATCGCCGCCCCGATCGCGATCCGATGCACGTGCCGTCGTCGGTGATCGCGAGCCCGTCGAATTGCAGCGCATCGATCGGGAGCGTCGTGAGCAACGACCCATCGTCGTTCGACACGTCGAGGCGAAGCGTCCCCGTGGCGGGCGCGGTCGACCACGTCGTGCCGTCGATGCGCGCGTCGAGCGCGAGCACCTCGCCCTCCGCCACGAACGCTCCCGAGGCCGTCCCCACGCCGTTCGCAGTGCGGACCACCGCGGCTGCTTCGTCGAAGCGCAGGAGCCAGTTGAGCCGGTCCCCGTCGATGGCGCCTTGAAGAAGGCTGATGATCGCCACGTTGGCGAGCGCGGCGGGTGCGGCGAGGTCGATGCCCACGACGCGCATCGAGCCGTCACCCGGTCCGCGCGCGCAACAGAGCCCCGCGCCACGACCACCTGGGCAGCTCGACGGCGGCGGGGGTGGCTCGGGATCGCAGACGACCTCGCCGCACGTCTGCTCGTCGCAGGGACCGTCGAAGACGCCGCCCTCCCAACGACAACCGGGACGCGGCGCCGGGCACGCGAGGGTACAGCCCGGAGGGCAGATCGCCTCGCAGGACAGCGGCTGGTCGCACGCGGCCTCGGTGGGGATCGACGGGTCGTACATGCAGCCGGGCGGCGGCGGCGGGCACGTGTTGCGGCAACCGCTGCAGTCGTAGCCCGCGCACCCGCAAGGCACCGTCGGGGGCGTGGGCTCGCACCCATCGGGGATGGGCCCGCACGCGATCGGTGGGCAGCCGGGATCGGGAGGAACGGGAGGCGTGGGCGGGGTCGGCGGCGTGGGAGGCAGCGGGCCCGCGTCCCCGCGCACCGACGCGTCACCGTCGTCGCGCGGCTCGGACTCGGAGCACGCAGCCATCCCTAGTGTCGCGACGAGCACGCAGATCGCGGACGGACGACGCCAGGATGAGCCACGGAGGTGCATGCGCCGATCGCTCAGCAACGCCGATGCCACGCGCCGGGGGTCGCTCAGGTGTCGCGGAAGGTCATCGGGTCGATCGCGTAGCGCTTGAGCCACCGATGGATCTGCATGCGCTCCTTGCCGAGCTCGCGGCCGACCGCTGCGATGTTGCCTCGATGCCTCGTGAGCAGCTCGCGCAGCTCCGACTCGGTGGGCACGTAGGTGCTCGGCGCGCGCGGCGCCGCGGGCGGATGAGCGTGCGGCGAGGAGGGCAACCCGCCCGGAGGCCCGAAGCCCGGATGGGGAGGCGACATGCGCGAGGAGATCGCGGAGGGGTCTGCGCCCGCGTAGCTCTCCGCGTTCGGTGCGGCGGCCTTCTTGCCGTGCTCGGCGAGCACGCGACGGATGCTCTCGGGCAGGTGCTCGGTGTCGAGCTCGCGCCCGTTGGCCAGCGTGATCGCGAGCTTGATCGCGCTCTCGAGCTCGCGGACGTTGTAAGGCCAGTGGTAGTGGGCGATGCCCACGACGAACGGGAAGTGCATCGACACGTCGGGGCGCCCGTACTTGCGCATGAAGTGGAGAGCCAGCGGGTAGATGTCCTCGCGACGTTCGCGCAGCGGAGGTGACACGATGGTCGCCTCGCGCACGCGTGCCAGCAGGTCGCCGCGGAAGGTCCCGGCTGCGACGAGCCGATCGAGATCGCGATTGGTGGCGCACACGACGCGCACGTCCACGCGCTCGACGGTCGTTCCGCCGAGCGGCAGCACCTCGCGCTCCTGCAGCACCCGCAGGAGCTTGGCCTGCGCGTCGAAGGGCATGTCGCCGATCTCGTCGAGGAAGAGCGTGCCGCGATCGGCGAGCTTCAC
>JADZFZ010000430.1 GCA_020854145.1 Deltaproteobacteria bacterium
CTGAGCCCGAAGATCGCTCAGCTCGCGAGCGCGCGGACCGCGGCGAAGTCCTTCGGCTCGGAGACCGAGATGCGCGCCGCGCTCTTCTCGATGCGGGCGACGAGGCCCGTGAGGACCTTGCCGGGACCCACCTCGACGAAGGTGCGCACACCGAGCGCATCGACCATGTGACGTACCGACTCGTCCCAGCGCACGCTGCGGCTCACCTGACGTTGCAGCGCATCGCGCGCGGCCGGCGCGGTCGTCACCGGCTGCGCGTCAACGTTGCACACGATGGGGACGACGGGATCGCGCATCGCGACCTCGGCGAGTCGCGTCGCCATCTTGTCCTCGACCGGCTTCATGAGCGACGAGTGGAACGGTGCGCTCACGGGCAGGGGCATCACGCGCGCGCCTGCAGCCTTGAGCTTCTCGCCCGCGGCCTGGACGGCTTCGGTCCGGCCGGCGATGACGATCTGTCCCGGCGAGTTGAAGTTCGCGACCTCCGCGCCCACCTCGCGGCAGACGCCGACGATCGCATCGCGCTCCCCGCCGAGCACCGCCGCCATCGCGCCCTGACCGACGGGAACCGCTTCCTGCATCAACCGGCCGCGCTCGCGGACGAGCCGAACGGCGTCCGCGAAAGCGAGCGTCCCGGCGAAAACGTTGGCGCTGTACTCACCGAGGCTGTGCCCCGCGACGACGCTCGGCCGTGGCCCCTCGCCGAGCGCGCGCGCGAGCGCGATCGACACCGTGAGGATCGCGGGTTGGGTGTTCGTGGTCAGCACGAGATCGCTCTCGGGCCCCTCGAAGCAGAGGCGGGAGAGCGCGAACCCGAGAGCCTCGTCGGCCTCCTCGAAGGTCGCGCGCGCGGCCGCCGACTCGTCGCAGAGCGCCTTGCCCATCCCGACGTGTTGCGAGCCTTGTCCTGGGAACACGAATGCCAGCTTTCCGTGCGAGTCGCTCATGGGCCGCGGATGGTAGTGGAGAACGCGCCGCGAGCCAGACGAGCCTCGAACCGCGTGGCTCGCGCGTCGTAGTGGCGCCTACACACGATTTGTTCGGGTACTCTGGACGCGTGGCCGACGCCACGTCCCTCGTCGCCCTGGTGACATCGCTCCTCGTCGGAGGGGCGGTGATCTTCGTGTTGGTCAAGGTGCTCCAGGGCCTGAAGGCCAAGCAGGAGGAGCGCGCCGAGCGGCGCAGCGTGCAGGCGCTGAGCGAGCGCGAGCAGAGCGGCGACCTCGCGGGCGCAGCCGAGCTGCGTCTGCAGGCGGGCCAACCGCGGGAAGCCGCCGAGCTCTTCCTGCGCGCGGGGCAGCCCGGTCGGGCTGCGCGCGCGATGTTGAAAGTCGGAGACCGGCGCCGGGCCGCGGAGCTGTTCCAGCGTGCCAACGAGCACGAGCGCGCGGCCGAGCTCTACATCGCGCAGGGCGAGCTCGACTCGGCCGCGCGCGCGCTCGCGAGCTCGACCGAGCCGACGGCCCAGCGACGGGCCGCCGAGCTGCTCGTCCAGTCGGGCTCCTTCGTGGCCGCGGGCCGCATCCACGAGGTGCTCGGGGATCTCGCCAAAGCGGCAAGCACCTATCTGATGGCATCCAATCTCCCCGAGCCGGATCGCCCCGGGAGACTCCTCGAGCAAGCCGCACGTTCTCTCCCGAAGGGTGCGGAGAACGAGGAGAAGCGGGCGGCGTTGTTGCTCGCTGCGGCCGAAGCGCACGACAAGCTCGGTGTTTACGAGCATGCGGCGGAGCTGTTCAAACAGATAAACCAGCCACTGCGCGCCGGGCAGTGCTACGAGAAGGCGCGCCAGTACACCACGGCGGCGGAGCTGTATCTCGAGGCGGGAGCGGAGGACGAGGCCGAGCGGCTGCGGAAGATCGCCGGGGGCGAGCTGGCCGTGCGACGCGCACGATACCGGCTGGCGCGCGCGCGCGGCGACATCCTCGACGCCGCGGCGCACTCGGCGGAGTCGGGTGACTTCCCCGTGGCCGTCGAGCTGCTGCAGCAGGCGGCGCAGGACCGCGAGGTCGATTCGTCGTCGGTCGAGATCTACTACCGTCTCGCCGACTCCCTCGAGCGGATCGGACGCTCGGACGAGGCGGGCGACACCTTCGCCAAGATCGAGCAGTCGTACCCAGGCTATCGCGACGTCGCCTCGCGCCTGCGCAAGCTCGGCCGCAGCCAGTCGGTCCAGGCCTCGACGCGACGAGAAGCCGTGGAGGAGCCGGCGAGCGCACCGTCGCCGACCACCGCTCCGCAGCTCAAGCCCGACGCCGGCGAGCGCTACGAGCTGCTCGAGGAGCTCGGACGCGGCGGCATGGCCGTCGTGTATCGGGCGCGCGATCGCAATCTCAACCGCGTGGTGGCGCTGAAGTTCCTGCCCGAGGGTTTCGTGAGCTCCAAGGCGGGCGCTGCGTTCCGCCGCGAGGCGATGGCGGCGGCGGCGCTGAACCACCCGGGGATCGTCACCATCCACGACCTGGGAACGCACGCGGGACACGAGTTCATCTCGATGGAGCTCGTCGAGGGCACGACCCTCGAGGAGAGCCTCGCCAAGAAGGGGCGCCTCTCGCTCTTCGAGACGCTCGACGTCATCGAGCCCGTGCTCGACGCGCTGCACTACGCGCACGATCGCGGCGTCGTGCACCGCGACGTCAAGCCGTCGAACATCATGCGGTCGTCGACGGGCGTGCGGATCATGGACTTCGGGCTCGCCACGACCGTGCACACGACGGGAAAGAAGACGACCATCGCGGGAACGCCGGCGTACATGGCGCCCGAGCAGTTCTCGGGTCGCGGCATCGATCGCCGCACCGACGTCTTCGGCGTGGGCGCGACGCTCTACGAGCTTCTCTGCGGGCGTACGCCGTACGAGGAAGAAGACTCGGTGCGGCTCGATCAATCGCAAGTTCCCTCGCCGCGCGACATCAACCCGGCAGTGCCTCGGCGGCTGAGCGACATCGTCATGAAGTGCATCGCGTTCCTCCCGGAGGATCGGTATGCGTCGGCGGCGGAGCTGAAGGCCGAGCTGCAGCAAGTCCGAAAGCAGCTGCAGGCTGCGATCGAAGCCGCGATGAACGCCGACGAAGGCTGATGGGCCTCGACGACGTCGCGCAACTGCCGCCGTCGTCGGGCGACAAGGCCGGCCGTGGACGATCTCCTGCTGCGCCCCTCCGACGCCTCGTACCCGCCTGCGCTGCTGACGTTGGCCAAACCGCCCGATCCCCTCTACGTGCGCGGCGCGCTGCCGGCCGACGGGAGGCTCGTGGCCATCGTCGGGACGCGCGCCGCGAGCCCTCAGGGCCTCGTGTTCGCCGAGCGGCTGGCGGAAGACCTGGTGCGCCTCGGGATCGGCGTGATCAGCGGCGGCGCGCGGGGGATCGATGGCGCCGCGCACGAAGGAGCGCTCCGCGCCGGCGGCCACACGACGGTCGTGGTCGCCACCGGCCTCGACGTACCCTACCCGCGCGAGCACGCGCCGCTGTTCGATCGCGTGACCGCGTCGGGCGGGTGTCTGATGTCGGAGCGCGCCCCCGGCTCGCAGCCGACGCCCCCGGCTTTCCCGTCGCGAAACCGCATCGTCGCCGCGCTCGCGGCGTGCACGGTGGTCGTCGAGGCGCCGGTGCGCTCGGGCGCGCTCTCCACCGCACGCGCGGTGCTGAGGCTCGGCAAGGCCGTGCTCGCGGTGCCTGGGCGACCGGACGACCCGCGGGTCGGAGGGTGCATCGAGCTGCTGAGACGCGGGGCGCACGTTTGCGCGGGTGTCCGCGACGTCCTAGACGTGCTCGCTCGCCCGAAGATGTTCGTTCCCGCCCCGTCCGCAGCGTCCGCGTCCGATGTGTCCCGTCGCGACCCACCCGCACGGCGACGTGGCTCGTCGCACACGGTCGCGCCATCGACCGAACCCGCAGGACCGACCGACGTCCCGGCGCAGATCCCCGCCTGCGCGTCGGAGCCCCGCCGGAGATCGGCGGAGACGCAGCACGCGCCGGGCTCGGACCACGACGAGCGCACGGTGCTCGAGATGCTCGGTTCCCGTCCCGTCGCGTTCGACGATCTGTGCGCGCGATCGGGCATCGGTGCCGCGCGCATCCGAGCGACGTTGTCTTTGCTCGGGCTCGCGGGTCTCGTCCGGGAGAGCGCGGGCGACTGCTTCTCGCGGACGGACCTCGGGGGCCGAGAGGCATGAGCGCGGCCGTCACCGTCGTCGGCGCGGGCCTCGCGGGCAGCGAGTGCGCGTGGCAGCTCGCCGAGCGCGGCATCGACGTCCGCCTGGTCGAGCAGAAGCCCGTCGCGCGCACACCCGCGCAAGTGTCCGACGGGTTCGCGGAGCTCGTGTGCTCGAACAGCCTCCGAGGGGCGGCGCTGACGAACGCGGTCGGGTGCCTGAAGGAGGAGATGCGACGCGCGCGCTCGCTGGTCATCCGCGCGGCGGATGCGACGCGAGTTCCCGCCGGCGGCGCGCTGGCAGTCGACCGCGAGGCATTCTCGTCGTTCATCGAGTCACGGCTGCGGGGGCATCGGCGAATCACGATCGAGAATCGCGTCGTCGAATCGATTCCCTCCGGACCGGTGGTCCTCGCGACGGGACCCCTCACGGGAACGGCCCTGGCCGCGGATCTCGCTGCG
Source organism: Deltaproteobacteria bacterium (assembly GCA_020854145.1). Taxonomy (GTDB): domain Bacteria; phylum Myxococcota_A; class Polyangia; order Polyangiales; family JADZFZ01; genus JADZFZ01. The sequence continues at coordinate 4,612 of JADZFZ010000430.1, forward strand.
CGGGTCGGTGCCGACCAATTGGCGTATTACGACGCGATCTCCCCGATCGTGAGCGCGGACTCGATTCGATGGGACGAGGTGTTCCGCGCGTCGCGCTGGGACAAAGGCGGAGACGATGCCTACGTCAATTGCCCGCTCGACGCGGACCGATATCGCGATTTCGTCGCGGCGGTGATCGCCGCCGAGAAGGCCGAGGCGAGGCCGTTCGAGGAGCTCCGCTACTTCGAGGGATGTCTCCCGATCGAGGTGATGGCGTCACGAGGCGAACGGACGCTCGCGTTCGGTCCGATGAAGCCGGTCGGGCTCACCGATCCGCGCACCGGGCGATGGCCGTACGCGGTGGTGCAGCTCCGGCAGGAGGACGAAGGTGCGACGGCCTACAACCTGGTCGGGTTCCAGACGCGGATGAAGCAGGGCGAGCAGCGGCGCGTGTTCGCGATGATCCCGGGCCTGCAGGAGGCCGAGTACCTGCGATTCGGCAGCGTGCACCGCAACACGTTCGTGCGCGCGCCGGTCGTCCTCGACGAGATGCAGCAGCTCCGCGGCTCGCCCGGCGTGTACCTGGCCGGGCAGATCACGGGCGTCGAGGGATACGTGGAGAGCGCCGCGCACGGGCTGCTCGTCGGCGCACGATTGGCGATGCAGCTCGCGGGGCTCACGCCCGCGACACCCCCCGCGACCACGACGCTCGGCGGATTGTTGGGGCACCTCTCGCGCAACGTGCCCGACTACCAGCCGAGCAACGTGATGTGGTCGATGGTGCCGCCCTTCCCGCAGGGTGATGCACGTTGCCGGCTGAAGAAGGCCGACCGATACGCGGCCTACGCCGAGCGAGCGCTGGCCGACGTGGGGACGTGGATCGACGCGGTCGCAATCGCGCCCCTCGACGGTTGAGCCAAATCGCGAACGCGGCGATCATCCAACGATGCGCGCTCGTCGACCGGGGTTCGTGTGGTGGCTCGCAGTCGTGATGTGCGCCGCGTGCGGAGGCGACGACGAAGGGGGCGGCGGTCGCGATTCGGGCGAACGCGATCTCGGCAGCGCGCCGGCGGACGCGACGATGGATGCGCCGGCACCGACCGACGCCGCAGTCGATACCGGCGAGGATGGGGGCTCGAGCGTGGACTCCGGCCCAGCGGTCGACGCGGACGGGATGCTCGATTCCGAAGTCGCGGACGCAGCGGGCGGCGATTCGGGTGCCGTGGACGGCGGACCGGACTCCGGCCCCGTCGACGCGAGCGTCGTGGACTCGAGCATCTTCGATGCGGGCGTCGCCGACACGGGCTCGGCGGATGCGGGTTGCTCCGTCCCCTGCGGTGCGACGTGTTGCGCGCCCGGCTTCGTCTGTGGCCCGTCCACCGGTCGGTGCCTGGCGCCGTGCGCGTCGGGGCGTCCGTTCTGCGGCCTCGGAGACGAGTGCTGCGCGGACGAGTCCATCTGCGAGCCGATCACCGGCACGTGCGCGATGGAGTGCGCGCCGGGCGTGCCTCCGTGCGGCGACGTGTGCTGCGACTCCGAGGCCTTCTGCGACGAGAGCACCGTGAGCTGCGTGGCCACGTGCGGTCCCGGCAGGACGTGTGGACCGCGCTGCTGTGCGCCGGGCGCGGTGTGCGACGCGGACACGACCACGTGCACCGACGCTTGCCCGCCGGACCGGCGTTGCGGCGACATCTGCTGCCCGTCGGACGAGCAATGTGGCCCCACGACCGGAAGGTGCCTCCCCCGCTGCGCATCGGGATTGTGGTGCGGCCCGACCGACCTCTGCTGCGGAGCGCGCGACCTGTGCCGATTCTCGGCGTGTCTGCCCGATCTCGGCACGTGCACGACCGACGCGGAATGCCTGACCGACAGCTACTGCGACGGGGGATTGTGCACCCCGTACGGATTCGGCCCGCGCGGGTCGTCGGCGCCGATGTGCTCGCGCGTCATCCCGCTCGGGCTGTTCTCGCCGACCATTCAATGCGAATGGCCGGGCCCGCCCGCGGGTGACCCGTTCCCGAGCCACGGCAACGTGCTCGTGACGCCCGCGGTGGTCGACCTCGACATGGACGTCGATCCGCTCACGTTGCTGCCGTCCATCGTGGTCACCTCGTACAACGGCGAAGACGGCGGATCGGGCGCATGCACGGGCGACGGCACGTTCTTCGGCGTGATCCGCATCCTCGATGGCAACACGTGCGCGCAGCAGCACACGCTGAGCGCGGTGCCGGTGATTGGGAGCGGAAACCCGGCGGTCGGGGATCTGGACGGCGACGGGCGTCCGGAGATCGTGGCGCCGGCAGTCGGCGGTGGTGTCGCCATCTACCGATTCGACGTGCTGACGCGAACGTGGTCCGGGCGGCGGGCCACGAATGCCGGCGGCACGCCGAGCAC
>JADZFZ010000431.1 GCA_020854145.1 Deltaproteobacteria bacterium
GGGCTCGCGATCGACCTCGTGCAGGCGGTCGCCAGCTATCGCCGCGCGTGCGACCTCGGCGAGGGCAGCGGGTGCAGCGATCTCGGGGTCGCGTACGAGCGGGGCGCAGGAGGGCTCGCCGTGGACGACCAGACGGCCGTCGCGCTCTTCCGGCGCGCGTGCGACGCGGGCGCGAGCATCGGCTGCGCGAACCTGGGCATGATGCTGCGCGACGGCCGCGGCGGGCTCGCGGCCGACGTGCCGCGGGCCGGCGAGCTCTTCGCGCGATCGTGCCGCGACGGAGCGGCCGTCGGCTGCGCGGAGCTCGCGCGCCTCCACGAGACCGGCACACCGACGATCCCGCGCGACCACGCGCGCGCCGCAGAGCTCTACCGGCGCGCGTGCGACGACGGCGTGGCCGGCAGCTGCAACGACCTCGCCGTGCTCTGCTTCGAAGGGTCGGCGGGCTCGGGATGTGGACCACGCGACGCAGCGCCGCTCTGGCGCAGGGCGTGCGACGACGGCGTCGCGTTGGCGTGCTCGAACCTCGGGGGTCTCTACGAGGAGGGCACCGGCGGCCTCGTGGTCGACGAGGCCGCCGCGGGGACGTTGTACCGGCGCGCGTGCGACGCGGACGACCCGCAGGGCTGCCGGCGGCTCGCGGCGATGTACACCGGTGGGCGCGGCGGGCTGCCACGCGACGCGGCACGTGCGACCGAGCTGCTTGGACGCGCGTGCGACGCCGGTGACCAGGAAGCGTGCCGCGCGCCGTGAGCGATCGTCGAGTCGGGCGACGAGCGCGAGCCGGGATGCCGCGAAGGCTGCGCTCGCGGGTGTTTGCGCGCGTTCGAGCGTGCGATAGCCTGGTCGCTTCTCTCGGCGTGCCGGAGATCGGGCGGCCGCACGAGGCAACGATGTCGGAGGCGTGGTGAGGACGGACGTGGGCGAGCTCGAAGACCGGCGCGTGCCGTGTCGCATGCGGGGCTGCAGGCGGACCTGGACGTGGAGGGTCGGAGAGCAGATCCGCGCGCACAAGGCCGGCCAGACCGAGGCGCCGTCGCGGATGTGCGACGCGTGCCACGCCATCTACCAGTCGCTCGAGGACCGCGAGGAGCCGTGCTCGACGAAGGGTTGTGAAGGCAAGTGGATCTGGAAGCGCGGCGCTCAGCTCGAGGCGTCGCTCAAGGGCACGTTCGAGAAGCCGCCCAAGCGCGTCTGCCCCGCGTGCGAAGAGAAGCTGCGCACGACCGCCGACGTGGAGAAGCCGTGTCGCATCCGCGGGTGCAAGAGCACCTGGACGCTGACCGCGGTGATGCAGCTCAAGGGCGTCAAGGAAGGCATGTGCCCCGGCTGCCGCGGTCGCTTCGACAAAGCCGTCGACCTCACGCAGCCGTGCCGCGTGTCGGGATGCACCGGCACGTGGGTGTGGAACCGCTGGTCGCAGGTCGAGCAGGCCGCCAAGCAAGGGGTGGAGCCTGGGCAGGAGGCGAAGCCACCCGAGCGTCTGTGCGATGGGTGCAACGAGCGGACGAAGACGTTCGCCGACCAGACGTTGCCGTGTCGCGTGCGCGGCTGCGAGCGCACGTGGACGTGGACGAAGCAGATGCAGGTCAGGGCGTGGGCCGAGGCCGGAGGCGGTGCCAACGCCGAGCCGCTCGTGGCCCCGGACCGCATGTGCGACGAGTGCAACCGCACCTTCGGCGGGCTCGACGATCGCGAGGTGCCCTGCAAGATCAAGGGTTGCAGGCGCACGTGGAAGTACTCGCGCCAGGCGCAGCTCGAACGCGTCACGTCGGGTGACGCCGAGCGCGCGCCTGCCCGCATGTGCGGCGAGTGCCAGGACCTGCTCTCGAAGCTCGAGCCCATCGAGCAGCCGTGCATGAACGAAGGATGCGGCCGGCCCTGGCTCGCCACGCCCGAGCAGCAGCTCGCCGCGATCCGCGAGGCGCAGGAGCGCGGTCGCGAGCCGCAGCTCCCGCAGCGTCAGTGCGGCTGGTGCGAGGAGTTCCTGCGCACGCACGAGCCGATCGACCTGCCGTGCGCGGTCTGCGGGACGGCGGTGCACTGGCCGTCGCACGCGCAGCTTCGCGTCGAGCTCGGCACCTGGCGCAAGCCCACGCACTGCTCGTCGTGCCTCGCCGCGAGCGTCGGCACCTGACCGATCGTCAGAGGGTCGCTCGGAGCATCGAGCGGATGCCCCTCACCCTGCCTCTCCCCGCTGCGCGGGGAGAGGGGACGCGCGTCGATGGGCGCGGGCGGAACTCACGCCCTTCGCTGGCGCTCGGGCGTGTTGCGACTTCGCCGTCGCCCGCCTTCGCGGGCTCGGGCTCACTCGGAATTTCGAGCGGGAGCGAGCTGCCGATGCTGCGCCGCCTGCGAGTGGCACCGCGACGTGTTTCGAGCGACCCTCTCAGCGCTTGGCGCCGGAGAGGATCGCGCGCTGGTCGTCGGACAGCTGCGAGACGAGTTGCCCACCCCAGCCGGCCGGACCCGCGAAGACGACCTCCACCTCGACGTCGATGTAGGGGGGCTGCCCCGGCGGCGCAGCTCCGGCAGGCAACGCGAGCCGCACGCGCGTGCGCGTCAGTCGCTCGGGTGCGTCGGTGCCGGGCACCATGACGCCGCCGACCTTCAGGTTCTGCTCGTACTCGCGTGCCATGACCTCGATCGAGGCGAACGACACGACGTGGCGCGGCGGCTCGAGGCGCTCGATGAAACGCTCGAGCGCGCGCACGACGTCGGCCGCGAGCACGTCGAAGTCGACGCCGACGCACGAGACCGCGACGCCGTCGGGAAGGAAGACCTTCGGCCGCACCCACGACACCGTCCCCGGCACGTGCATCACGTCGTCGATCTCGCGCACGATCCGGAGCTTCACGACGTCGTTGCGCTTGAGCGCGAAGGGCGACGTCATCGGCGGCTTGACCTCGACGATGGTGCCCGTCGGCAGCAGATGCCGCGTGTGGCATCGCCCCGCGAGAACCTCGGTCTCGGTGGCGGGCTTCTGGACCGCGGAGACCAGCCGGATCGCGGTGTAGAGCTGCGCATGACGCCGGAGGTCTTTGACGTCGGCGGGGAACTCGACGGCCATGGGCCCGAGGAAAGTACCAGACTCGGCCCGACCTACGCCCCGCGTTCAGGATCTTCGCGCGAGCGCGCGGCACGCGGCCTCCGCACGTCCGACGGCCGCGGGACGTGAGGCTCGCCAAACGCCTCTTGTGATCGCGCAGAAGCGTTGACTACACTCCGCGCCCGGGCGCGCGGCGCGTGGCCCAATCGGGGGCGCGGATCGGCAGGACGCACCGGCGTGCTGCGAATGACGGGAGGAACGATGAGCGACGTGTCGGCGCGGTGTCTCGATACTTTTCCCCAGTGGTTGCGGACTCTCGGGTCCGACGCCGAGGCGCTGGTCGCGCTCGTCGGCGATCAGGGGGTGCCCGACGGCGCGCGCAGGGCCATCGCGGGTGGGCTCAACTACCTCTTCAAGTCGCTCGACCTCATCCCGGATGGGATCGACGACATCGGCTACCTCGACGATGCGTTCGTGCTGCGCGTCGCGGTCAAGCTAGCGTCCTCCGAGGATCTCGCGAAGCTCGGCGCGGAGCAGAAGGGCCCGCTCGAACGCCTCGGCAAGGACTCGGAGCTCATCGCGGAGTTCCTCGGCGACAACTACGCGCGGCTCGAGACGTACGTCGCCGGCCTCCGGCGCGGCGCTGCCCGTGGCCGCTCCGTGGACGACATCATGGGCGACGCCCACGTGCTCGGCGAGTTCACCGGCGACGTCCGAGCCTTCGCACGCGGCTATCAGCCGCCGAGCTTCGCCCGCGAGGAGAAGAACCTCATCAAGATGAAGGCCTTCTTCGACGCCAAGCTCCCCAAGTAGACGTGCGGGGCGCTCCCCTGCCCGCCCCTAGCGCGCCATTCGCTCGCAGCTATACATCGGCCCATCCGTTCCTCGTGAGAGGGACGGGGGTACGCAACACGGCTGACCGGCCCCATGTGACTCGGCGCGCCTGCCGCGCCCTCCTGCTCACCCCCCCGCGCCCCCTGAGGGGGGCCATGACGAGGATGACGTGAACCCCGCTGCCATGACGGCGCTGCTCGTCGCGACGCTCTGCGCGTTCGCCTGGAGCGCCAATCGGCGATTCCAGCTGCTGAAGGTCGGCGCGCCCGACGCCAGGTTCGACCATCTCGATCAGCGCATCGTCCGCGTGCTCCGGTACGCGCTCGCGCAGACGAAGATGTTCTATTACCCGCGCGCCGGCGGCGCCCACCTTCTGATCTTCCTGGGCTTCAACGTCCTGCTGCTCAACACGATCATCCTGGTCGTCCGCGGCTTCGTACCGGACTTCCACCTGCCGCTGCTCGGCCCCGAGGACACGCTCACGCCGCTGTATCTCTTCGCGAAGGACCTCGCCGTCCTCGGGGTGATCGCGGGTGTGCTCGTGTTCTTCTACTACCGCGTGATCAGCCCGCAGCGGCGGATGTCGCTGCACACCGAGGGCCTGATCATCCTCGGGATCATCGGCTCCATGATGGTCGCCGACCTGGCGTACTGGGGCTCGTTGCTCGTCCTCGAGGCGCGCGAGACCGGCATCTCGGTCTCGTTCTCGGCCGCGGAGCCGGGCACCTCGATGATGGCCGTCATCCTCGACGGGCTCGGGATGAGCCCGAGCGCGCTTCGGATCGTCGGTGGGATCGGGTTCTGGATGCACTCGTCCTGGGTGCTGCTCTTCCTGAACCTCCTGCCGTACTCGAAGCACTTCCACATCATCACGGCGATGCCGAACGTCTTCTTCTCGGACCTCAGCCCGCCGGGACGCCTGCGTCCCATCCCCGATCTGGAGGGGACGATGGAGCGGCTGATGGAGGAGAAGGGCGGACCGAACGACCGCATCGGCGCCGCGAAGATCGAGGACTTCTCGTGGAAGGCGATCCTCGACTTCTACACGTGCACCGAGTGCGGGCGCTGCTCGGACAACTGCCCCGCGTTCACGACGGGCAAGCTGCTCTCGCCGAAGAAGCTCACGCTCGATCTGCGCGACCACCTCTACGCACGCGAGGCGGAGTACCTCGAGCGACCGGGCGGGCCGAAGCCCGCCGCCGGCGGCGACGATCACGGGCACGGGCACGACGATCACGGCCACGGAGGCAACGGACACGACGCGCACGGCGGCGACGGCCACGACCACGCGCACGGCGACGAGCACGGCCACGGCGACGAGCACGGCCACGGCGACGACGACGGCCACGGGCACGGCGACGACCACGACCACCACGAGGTCCACTACGATCCGCCGCCTCTGGCGCGGCTCGCCGAGTCGACGAAGGTGCTCGACCTCGTGCCGGAGGTCATCCACCCGGACGTGCTCTGGGGCTGCACCACCTGTCGCGCGTGCGAAGAGCAGTGCCCGGTGATGATCTCGTACGTCGACAAGATCGTCGACATGCGGCGCAACCTCGTGCTGCTCCGCGAGAGCTTCCCATCGGAGCTCGGCTCGGCCTTCCGCGGGATGGAGACGAACGGCAACCCGTGGAACCTGAGCGCGATGGATCGCGCCAACTGGGCCGAGGGGCTCGACGTGCCGCTGATGTCGGACCATCCGCACGCCGAGATCCTCTTCTGGGTCGGCTGCGCCGCGAGCTACGACTCTCGGGCGCAGAAGATCGCCCGCGCGACCGCGCAGCTGATGCAGCGTGCGGGTGTCGACTTCGCGGTCCTCGGATCCGAAGAGACGTGCACGGGCGACTCGGCGCGCCGAGCGGGCAACGAGTACCTCTTCGAGATGCTCGCGAAGCAGAACGTCGAGACGCTCAACGGCTACGCGGTGAAGAAGGTCGTGACGACCTGCCCGCACTGCTTCAACACGCTGAAGAACGAGTACGGCGACTACGGCGGCAAGTACGAGGTGGTCCACCACACCGACTTCTTGCTCGGTCTGTTGGCGGAGGGCCGGCTCGTTCCGCGCAAGCAGGTCAAGGCGAAGGTCGTCTTCCACGACAGCTGCTACCTCGGCCGCTACAACGACATCTACGACGCTCCGCGCCGCATCCTCGAGCGCATCCCGGGTGTGCAGATCGTCGAGGCCGAGGCCACGAAGTCGCGAGGCCTCTGCTGCGGCGCGGGCGGCGCGCAGATGTGGATGGAAGAGCAGAACGAGACGCGCGTGAACAAGAAGCGCACGCTGCAGCTCGTCGACACGGGCGCGAAGATGATCACGAGCGCGTGCCCGTTCTGCCAGACGATGATCACCGACGGCCTGAAGGACCTCGGGCTCGAGGAAGAGGTGCGGCAGCTCGACGTGGCCGAGGCGCTCGCCGAGTCGCTCGCGTTGACGGCGCCCGCGGGTGTACGTGCGGCGATGCCGCAGGATCCGCCGCGGGCGGCGCCGGCCGCGCTCAAGTAGCGCGGGGCTGCGTGGGGGTGTGGCTGCAGGCTGCTTCGGACGTCCCTTCGACGGGATATGGGGCAGCGCTGCTCCAGATGCTGCTCGCGCTGGCCGCCGTGTGCGTGCTCGCCGTGGTCGCGCTGCGCTGGGGCGCACGCGGAGGGCTCGGCGCGCTCGGCGGACGCGGTGCGAAGGTGCGCGTCATCGAGCGCGTGCACCTCGACGCACGGCGCGCCCTCTACCTCGTGCGTGTCGGCGACAAGGTGCTGCTCGTGGGCGCGGGCGACGGGCCGCTCAGCGTGCTCTGCGAGGTCGATCCCAAGACGCTCCCCGAGGAGCCCGAGGCACGCGCGACCTCGTTCGCCGACGTGCTCGACCGCTTCCGGCGCAAGTGATGCCCCCGCAGAAGCCCGCAGGTCCAGCGCTGGTCCTCCGTAAGCGTTGGTAACTGCACGGTCTTTCGGATCGACCTCGGCGCTGCGGCCCCTCGGTGCGCCAGGCCCGGGCGGTCGCCGAGGACCAGGACGCGGCGCAGGGGGCGCGGGCGGGGAAGTGAGCGTAGACGTTCGCGTGATGGGACCGTACCGAGCCGCGGGCGTGTGGTGCTTGGCTGCGTGCCTGCTCGCAGGGTCGAGCGCGAGCGCACGTGCGGACTGGGAGATCGCGTACGAGCGGGACGCGGGCGAGCTGCGGCAGGCGCAGCCGATCGTGAGCGCGGACGGCACGACGGTCTGGGCGGCAGGGATGGAGCACGCGCTCGCGACGGGCCGGTTCCGGCGACGGGTCGGGCTCGACGATCTGGAGGCGGTGTTGCCCGACGGGCGCGGGATCGCGGTGGAGCCGGGGCGCCGCGCGATCACGATCGCACCGATGCAGGCGGCGGGCGGTGCGCCGCGCGCGCGGGCTCGATCACGGGGCATCGTCGGGAGCGTCGTCGCGAGCCGCGACGGGCGATGGCTGGTGACGCACGAAGGACGATGGCTGCTCGCGCGTCGGACGACGGATCTCCGCGTGCACCGGGTGATCGCCGACGTGGGAGAAGACGACGAGCCCTCGCTCGTCGCGCTGGCGGACGGCAGCGTGATGATCGTGCACCGGCGCGACTGCGACGAGCGCGGGTGCCGCTCGATGCGGGTGATCCCGGAGTCGGGCGGCGAGAGCACAGTCGCGTGGGCAGAACGTGCGCACCTGCTGCGGACGTCGCCGGCTGCCGACGTGATCGCGACGGTGGAGTCCCACGAGCGCATCGTGGTGCGGGACGGCGCGACGGGAGCCGTGGTCGCGACGCATGCACATCCAGGCGGACGCGTGGTCGATCTGGCGGTCGCGCCGCGAGGGGACGTCATCGCGGTGGCGTCGTCGCGGGCGCTCGCGGTGTACCGGCGCACCGGAGCGACCTACGCGGTGGCGTCGTCGCGCGGCGACCCGACGTCGTCCCCGCCCGAGGACCTCGGCTCCGCTCCGCGCGGGCTGGCCTTCTCGCCCGACGGGGCGTGGCTCGCGGCGGGCGGCGACAGCTTGCTCGTGCTCCGGCGGGACGGGACCACGCGACGATCCGAGGCTCCGCCGCCGTTCGTCGCTGCGCTGCCGACCGGTTTCGCGGCCGGCGATGCGTCGAGCTTCGCCGTGCGCTCGCGACGCCTCGGCTCGGGCTGGACGGCCACGCCGCGCCTGCTGGCGTACTGGGAGCGCGCGGACGCGACGACGGTGACGGCGACGGCCCACGACGCGGACGAGATGGCGGGCCACGGAGAGCTCGACGCGTGGGCGCTCGCGGTCGTGCAGCGCTACGTCGAGGCTGCGCGCGAGATCCCGGAAGCGCGCCTCCGGCGGATCGTCGTCGCGAGGCGGGACGAGTCCGGGCGTCGCATCGTCGAGCTGCTCGGCATCGCGAGCGGCGGCTGCGATCCGACCGACGACTATCATCGTTTCGTCGAGGACGGCCCATGGCTCGTGCACGTGACCCTCGCGACGTACGCGCCCTTCGCAGAGCTCGGCCCGCTGTTCACGGCCTTCCTCGATGCGCCGTTTCGCGCGGCTCCTTCGCGACGAGCGCGCGTCGCGATGCTGGGACGCGGCGGCTGCGGCGGGCCGTGACGCGCATCGCCGGCTCGGCTTGACCGCCGCCGGCGCGAAGTCGATCCTGCCGCGCCGATGAGCTCCTCCCCCACCCGAAGGGTGGCGACGTCTTGCTCTCCACACGCCCTTCCGCCGCACCGTCGCCCGGCCCGGCGTCTGCGCGACGCGTCGCGGATCGCGCTCGCTGCCGCCGCGTCGGTGTCGCTCGTGGCGTGGGGCTCGGTCGCGTGGGCGCAGCAGGCGACCGGCGGCGACTCGTCCATCGCCTCGCGCCCGCTCCTCTTGCTGGCCGCGCTCGCCGGGCTCTCGCTCCTGCCGTTCGCGTTCATGACCGCGACGAGCTTCGTGAAGATCTCGATCGTCTTCTCGATCCTCCGCAACGCCCTCGGCACGGGACAGGTCCCGTCGGGCACGGTCGTGACCGCGCTCTCGGCGATGTTGAGCCTCTACGTGATGGCGCCCGTCGGCTCCGAGATCATGGACACGCTCGAGCCGACGCTCGCGCGGCCGAACCAGGCGGAGCTGCTGTCGGGAGACAGCGCCGAGGTCCTGCTCGAGGCGGCCGACCAGGCGAAGGAGCCGATGCGCCGATTCCTCAAGCGCAATGCTTCGGCGCGCAATCGCGCCCAGCTCTATCACCTCGCACGCGACGCGAGGCCGCCCGCGGATCGTGGCGAGGTCGGACGAGACGACCTGCTCGTGCTGCTGCCCGCGTTCGTGCTCACCGAGCTCGCGGAAGCGTTCGAGATCGGGTTCCTCGTGTTCGTGCCGTTCCTCGTCGTCGACCTGGTCGTGGCCAACGTCTTGATGGCGCTCGGGATGCACATGCTCTCACCGAGCACGGTGAGCCTCCCCTTCAAGCTTCTGCTGCTCGTGCTCACCGACGGGCTCTTCGTGCTGTCCCGTGCGCTGGTGCTCGGATACGCCTGACCTTGGTATCCTGCGGCCGTGCAGCGCCGCGTGTCGCTCGGGCTCCTCTGCTCCGCGCTGGCGGCGGCCTGCAGCAGCGATCCGCGGACGCAGGTCATCGTCCGCATCGAGGCGGACCCGGGCGTCGAGGCGCGCATCGAGCGCCTGCACGTCGTCGTCGAGAACCTCCAGGATCCCGAGAGCCCCGTGGAGCTCGATCGAACCGTCGGGATCGGCGAGGGCGACGGCGAGACGACGCTTCCTGCGCACGTGCCGCTCGTGCCCCGTTTCGGCGATGCGGAGCGCCGGTTTCGCGTCGTGGCCGAAGCGCTGGAGGGTGCTCTGCCCGAGGGCGGCTCCGCGTTCGCGCGGGTCGAGGCGGAGAGCAGCTACGTCAGGGGCGAGACGCGCGTGCTCGTGCTCCGCTTCGAGGACGACTGCATCGAGGTCGAGTGCAACCAGGGCACGACGTGCCGCAACGGCGCGTGTCGCCCGTCGCGCGTCGACCCGGAGACGTTGCCGCCGTGGCCCCTGGACGCGGGCACGACGCCATCGCCCACCGATGGCGGGATGGACGCCGACGCCAACGACGCGAGCGACGCGCGCGATGCCGCCGATGCAACCGATGGAGCGGACGCGCGCGACGCGCCCGACGTCCCCTCCGACTGTGACCGCGACGGCGACGGCCACGCCGCGATGGGGGAACGTTGCCGCGGCGACGACTGCGACGACTCCGCGCCGGCCGTGCACCCGGGTGCGACGGAGACGTGCAACGGCGAAGACGACGATTGCGACGGCGCGATCGACGACGGAGTCGGGATGACGTTCTACCGCGACGTGGATCGCGACGGGTACGGCGCGAGCGGCGTCGCGATGCTGGGTTGCACGGCGCCCGAAGGTTTCGTGGCCCAGGACGGCGACTGCGACGACGCGAACCGAAACGTCAACCCCGGCGTCACCGAAACGTGCAACGGCACCGACGACGACTGCGACGGCGCCACCGATCCGGGATGCGCGTGCACGATCGGGATGGAGGTCGCGTGCGGTACGGGCATGGTCGGCGGCGCATCGCGGTGCGTGCGTGGCGTGCAGCGCTGCGCGGA
>JADZFZ010000432.1 GCA_020854145.1 Deltaproteobacteria bacterium
GGGTTCCCACTGAACGTGTCGCACGTGTGCCTCAAGATCGCGCGCGTGATCGGCCCGAGCCCCGTGCTGCCTCCGTCGGGGCGCGGTCCCGAGTCCCGCGGCGGCGGCGGCGGGCCCATGTCCGTCGGCGGCGGTGGCGGCGGACCGCCCATGTCCGTCGGCGGCGGCGGTGGCGGCGGACCGCCCATGTCGTCCGTGGGAGGACCGCCCATGTCGTCCACCGGCGGCACACCCATGTCGTCCATCGGCGGCACACCCATGTCGTCCATCGGCGGCGGCGGCGGCCGTCCACCCATGTCGCGCACGGGCGGAACGGGTGACACGGGCGCACGGTCGTCGTCGCCGCACGCGCTCGCGGCCACGCACGACGCGATCGCCAACCACGTCGCGCCGCGCAGCGAAGCCAGAACGTTCGATCCGCTCAGCCGCACGTGGCTCGGCGGCAGAGCCCGCCCGTGCACGTGTGACCCGCGGCGCAATCCGAGTCTCGTCCCTCGTCGCATGGTGCGGTCGGAGCGTAACAGGAGCTCGATTGCTCCTGGCAAGCCAATCGTCGGCAGAGGTTGCCCACGCACGCGTGGCCCGTGTCGCAGTCGCCGTCGTCGTCGCCCTCGCAGGTCGCGGTCGGCGCGTAGCACGAGCTCGACTGCGTCTGGCACGTCAGCCGCCGACACAGGCCACCGACACACGCGTGCCCTGCGTCGCAGTCTCCGTCGTCTCCGGCGTCGCAGCTCATCGCGGGCGCGTAACACGAGCTCGACTGCGTCTGGCACGTCAGCCGTCGACAATACCCGGCCACGCACGCGTGCCCTGCGTCGCAGTCTCCGTCGTCGTCCGCATCGCAGACCGCAGCGGGCGCGTAACACGAGCTCGACTGCGTCTGACACGTCAGCCGCCGACAGTACCCGGCCACGCACGCGTGCCCCGCATCGCAGTCGGCGTTCTCGTTCGCGTCGCACGTCGCCGTGGGCGCGTAACACGAGCTCGACTGCGTCTGTCGCGACCGCTCGACGCACCTGCCGGCGACGCACGCCTGCGCCTCCGTGCACGCGCCGGCGCACGGATCGGGCGGCGGCGGCGGCTCGACGGGCGGCGGCGGCTCGACGGGCGGCGGCGGCTCGACGGGCGGCGGCGTCGTCGGATCGGGGCTCATCAGCGCCGGTAGCTGGTCCGGCGGCGTCCACGTCGCCGTGCCCGACGGTGCGATCACGTAGTAGCCCGCCATCGGAAGCAGCGAGCGCGCAGGCGTCGCGCTGCCCCCGAGCGACGCGATCTCGAGCGCCGGGCCGTTCTCGCCGAGGTCCGTCCCGCGCGGCACCGGCAGGTACACGACGTCGGTGGTCAGCGCGGAGAGCGACGGGTTGGCCGACGTGCGCACGAAGACCTGGCGATCGAGATCGATCCGCGCGACGGGGCTCGGCCCGCCCACGATCAGATCGGTGGACGTCACGTCGAAGCCGTAGCGGATCCGCTGCGAAAGCACCGCGCTCGTGTTCGCGGCCCACGTCGTCTGGAGATCCGCGTCGGGCCACAGCACGACGGGACGAAGGTCGAAGGGCAACGAGACGCGCATGGCGCCGCGCGTATCCACGGAGGCTCGGCTCTCGAGCGTGAGGCGCGCGCCGTAGTAGAGCGAGGAGCCGCCGCGCTCGCGCGTGCTGCCGAGCGTGCCCACGACGTCGGCCGCGAGCGAGAACGCGATCGTGAGGTCGATGTGGAGCGGGTACGCGCGCTCGACGTGGACGGCGCCCACGCGGAGCTCGCGCCCGTCGAGCTGCTCGCCTTCGAAGACGGTCGTCGGCTGACCGGGCTCACCACGCGGCGCGACGGCGGCGAACACGCGCGAGATCGTGACGCCCGGAAGTCTCGCCGTGTCGAACCGGCAGTGGACCTGGTCGATCTGGAAGAACGGATCGCTCGTGCTCGTGTCGAGCTCGCCTCGACAGCTCCCGATCTCGGCGAGGGAGACTGCCTGCAACGCGGCGGGCGGGGTCGGCGTGGTGTCGTCGCACTTGTCGCCCTCGCAGGGCACGACGCGCGTCTCGTCGGATCCTCCGGACCCTTCGGTGCCGCAACCCAGACCCAGCAGCGCGACCAAGACTCCGATTGCCCGCATGACGCTCATCCTACCCTCCGCCGCCGTCCAGCGCGGTGCACGCCAGCGCGGTGTACGTCAGCAGGTCGTGTGCCACGCCCTCTCCGCTCTGTACCATCCGGTACAGTCGTGCCGGACCCTCCCGGGGGTGGCGAGCGCGGGCGCCATGGCGACACGCGAAGCCGGGTGCGCCGTCCCCATCGGGCGCGGGGAACGTCCTCGCTCGTGTGCTCGTTCGCGCGTCGCAGTCGGGATCGCAGGCCCTCGGCGACCGGAGTGCCCTCGGCGCCCGGGGTCCGCTACGCTCGGCCGCCTTGCGGCTCCCCACGACGATCTCGGACGAGGTCCGCCGCGCGATGCTCATCGCGACTGCGCACGCGCTGGTCGTCTCGACCTTGTACGTGCTCAAGCCCGCGCGCACCGCGCTCTTTCTCCAGCGCGTCGGCATCGACGAGCTGCCGTTCGTCCTTCTGCTCGTGGCCGTCGTGGGCGCGGCCTCGGGGATCGCCTCGGCGGCGCTGTCGCGGGTGCTCTCGATCGGCCGGCTCGTCACCGTCACCTTCGCGTCGCTCGCGGTGGGGCTCGTCGCGTTCCGGCTGCTGCTGCCGCTGCGTTGGCCGTCGCTCTTCTACGGCTTCTACGTCTTCGTCAACCTGCACGGCGCGCTCGCGGTGTCGGTGGCCTGGCTCGTCGCGGGTACGGCGTTCGACCCGCGTGCGGCGCGACGGCGCTTCGGGCTGATCGGCTCCGGCGGCATCGCCGGCGCCATCGTGGGCGGACTCTCGACCAACGTGCTCGCGGGTGCCCTCGGCACCGAGAACCTCCTGCTCGTCTCCGCGGTGTTGCTCGTGCCCGCGGGTTTCCTCCTCGTGCGCGGCCGGGCCGGGGTCGACGATTCCGCGACGGCGCCTTCGGCGGATCCCTCGCGGGCACAAGCCGACGACGCGACCGATCCGTCGCGACGTCTCGTTCGCTGGGTCGCGTTGCTCATCGGGATCGCGGCCATCGTCGCCACCATCGTCGATGTGCAGTTCGGCGCCGCGGTGGCCGAGACCTTCCACGGCACCGACGAGAAGGCCGCATTCCTCGGGAGGTTCTTCGCAGCGCTCAGCGCCGCGGGGTTCCTCATCCATCTCTTCCTCACGCACCGCGTGCTCGGCAGCTACGGGATCGGCGCAGCGCTCGTCGTGCTTCCGCTCACGCTCGTCGCCGGATCCGTCGGCATCCTGGTCGCACCCGGCCTGCTCGCGGCGACGCTGACGCGCGGGGCAGACGGCGCCCTCCGTCACTCGTTGCACAAGGCTGCGACGGAAGTGTTGCTCCTGCCGCTGTCGGCCAGCGCCAAGGCGCGCGCGAAGGTGCTCCTCGACACGACCGTCGATGCCGCCGCGACGGGGGCCGGCGCCGCCCTCGTGCTTCTGCTGACCCGAACGCTCCGCCTCGGGTACACCGAGCTGGCCGCGGTCTCGATCGCGCTGGGCGTCGCGTGGGTCGCCGGCGCGCTGGTCGTCCGGCGCGCGTACGTCGACACGTTTCGTCGCGCGATCGAGCGCCGCACGGTCGATCCGACGGCCCTTCGCGCCGAGCTCTCGGAGGCCGCGACCGTGTCCGCGCTGCGGGGTGCGCTCGAGAGCCCGAACGAACGACAGATCGTCTTCGCGCTCGACGCGCTCGCCGCCGTCCGCGACGACGATCTCGTGGCGCCGCTCGTCGGGCTGCTCGGCCACGCGTCGGCAGACGTCCGCGCGCGTGCGCTCCGCGTGCTGCACTTCCAGGCACGAGACGCTCGCGACGAAGTCGAGCCGTTGCTGACGGATGCCTCGCCGGAGGTCCGCTGCGAAGCCGTGCGTTACCTGGCGCAACGCCAGCCCGACTCGACGCTCGACGCGCTCAGGAGATACCTGGGGCACGACGACGCGCGCGTCCGCACGGCCACCATCCGGTGCATCGCGGAGCACGGCGGGCCCGAGGAGCGGGCGCTGATCGACGACGCGATCGTCACGCGTGTCGTGGCGAGCGACGGCGCCGACGACGAGGACGCGGCCACACGCGGTCAGGTGGTGCTCGCGCTCTCGACCATCGGCGGCGAGCGGTTCCGCGCGGTCGTCGAGAAGCTCCGCGACGATCCGTCGCCGACGGTGGTCGAGCGCGTCATCCGCAGCATCGGCGAGGCCAAGGACGAACGGTTCGCCCCGTGGCTCGTCGAGAAGCTCTCGGATCGGCGTTACCGCCGGGTCGCGCGCGAGTCGCTCGCGAAGCTGGGCGACGGCGCCGTCGATCTGCTCGGCGACAAGCTCTCGTCGGCATCGCCCGGCAACGCCACGACGCAGATCGCGCGCGTGCTCGCGTCGGTGCCGAGCGCACGCGCCTTCGAGGTGCTCGTGAGCGTGCTGCCGACGAGCACGCCGAGCGTGCGCGACGCCGTCGTGCAGGCCCTCGAACGGTTGCGCGAAGCCGACGTCGGCATGCGCTTCGATCGCGACATCGTCGCAGACGCCGTCGTGGGCGAGGCACGCTTCCACGCCGAGCTCCGCCTCGTTCTCTCGCACGCCGACGCGCTCGTGGCGCGACGTCCCGCGGGTGGGCTGCTCGTGCGCTCCGTGCGCGAGCAGCGCGTCCGCACCGAGGCGCGGCTCTTTCGCCTGCTCGGCCTCCTCCACACGCCACGCGACATGCGCAACGCCCATCACGGCCTATCGAGCGGCAGGCCCGCGTTGCGCGCCAACGCTCTCGAGCTGCTCGACAACACGCTCTCGAAGGACCTCAAGTCGCTCGTGCTGCCGCTGCTCGAGGCTCAGTCCGACGCCGACCGCTTGCGCGAGGCGCGCCGCATCGCGACGCACGACCTGGCCGACACCCACGACGCCATCGATTGGCTGCTCTCGTGTCGCGACCCGTGGCTTCGCGCCTGCGCCCTGCACGCGATCGACGCGACGTGGATGGACGGCGCGGTGCGAGCGAGAGAGGATCCGGACGTCGTCGTGCGCGAAGCCGCCGAGCACGCACTCTCCCGCCTGACCGCGAGCCCGCCGCCGCCGTGACCACCGTCGTCGAGAAGGTCATCCTCCTTTCTGCGGTCGACGTGTTCACGGAGGTTCCGTCGGAGTCGCTCGCCTTCGTCGCGGCGATCGCCGAGGAGCTCGACCTTCCCGCGGGTCACCGGATCTACGGCGAGACGGACGCGTCGGATGCGATGTACGTCGTGCTCGACGGACGTGTCCGGCTCGAGCGCGACGGCCGCGAGGTCACCACGGCCGCGACCAACGAGGCCTTCGGCACCTGGGCGCTCTTCGACGACGAGCCGCGTCTCGTGGCCGCCGTGACGATGGAGCCGACGCGCGTGCTTCGCGTCGGGCGCGACGCGTTCTACGACGTCCTCGCCGACAACGTGGAGGTCACGCGCGGCGTGCTCAAAGCGCTCGCGCGGCGGCTGCGCGGGGTGCTCTCGCGCGTGGGGCCGCCGGGCGGCGCCGGAGGCGGTGCTTGACGCGGTGAAGAGCGGCGCCCGATGCTAAGCGAGCGCCCATGTCGAACGAGAGCACCAACATCGTCGTCGTCGACGACGAGGAGATGGTCGTCAAGAGCCTCGGTTTCTTCTTCGAGCTCGAGACGAGCTACCGTCCCGTGACGTTCACGTCGCCCAAGGCGGCGCTCGAGTGGCTCGCGCACAACGACGCGGGCATCGTCATCTCGGACTACCTGATGCCCGAGATGGACGGCATCTCGTTCCTCATGAAGGTGCGTGACCTCCGTCCCTCCATCCCGCGGGTTCTTCTGACCGGATACGCCGACAAGCAGAACTGCATCAAGGCGATCAACGAGCTCGGCCTCTACCAGTACATCGAGAAGCCCTGGAACAACGACGATCTCAAGATCATCGTGCGCAACGGGCTCGAGAAGAAGCAGCTCATGCAGCGCCTGCAGACGAAGATCGACGAGATCAACAAGGCTTACGCCGAGCTGCAGGGCATCCAGCAGGCGATCCTCAAGACCTTCGTGTGAGCTGAAACCGTCGAGCGGGGGCCGTCGTAGGGGGAGACAGCGATGTCGCGATCGAACAAACGTTGGATCGCCCTGCTCGTGGGAGTGGTCGGGCTCGCGACGGGCGAGCTGGTCTGGGCGCCCGCAGGGATCGCGCTGACCTTCGTCGGCCTCTTCTTCGCGTTCGGATCCGTCGGGTCGTTCAACGTCTTCGCCACGCGGCTCGTGTACGGCGTGGTCGCGATGCTTCACGGCGTTTCGGTGGCCCGGGCGAGCGGCAGCTGGGTCCTCGGCGCAGCGGCGTTCGTAGGCCCGTTGTTCCTGCCGCCGATGGAGTCGACCAATCGCTGGCTCGGCTACAGCTCGACGTGGCTCATGGCTGCAGGCCCGATCGGGGCGGTGGCGCTCGGCCTGGCCGCCTGGCCTCCCTCGTGGTGGCACCTCGCGCTCCTGCCCACGCTGCTGCCCTCGA
>JADZFZ010000433.1 GCA_020854145.1 Deltaproteobacteria bacterium
GGGCGCTCCGGCCCGACCGCTGCGACCGGTCACATGCCGGCGATGTACGACTCGCTGAAGAGCTCGGTGCAGTAGATGCCATCGCCCGTGCGCTCCACGCAGGTGCCTTGGTCGCGTCCGGCCGCCATCTCGCAGACGAACGACGCGCACTCTTGCCATCGCGCGCACGGCGCGCCGTCGGGCAGGACGGTGGCGCACGTGCCGCGGATCACGCCGGCGCCCCGACAGTAGAGGCCCGTCTCGCACTCGAGGTCGATGTGACACGGGCCGCCCGCTCCGCTGATCGGGCCGCAGCTCGTGGCGAGGGGGAGCAGGCTGTCGATGTGACAGACGTTGCCCGCGGTGCACGACAGCGCGCCGGCGAGGTCGTCGTACGCGATGGCGCACGGACGTCCGCGACCGTTCGAGCCACGCAGGACGCGGAGCACGCCTTCGCGTGTACCGACGAAGTCCGCGATGCCGGTGTCGCAACCCGCAGCGAGACCACGCGCCTCCTCGACGGCCTCGCGCGCGACCTGCGCGTCGTAGCTGACCACCGGATCGGTGAGGACCCGTCCGACCGACTGGGTACACCCGACGGCCGTGCGATCGAGGCAGTCTTCCATCGTGGCGACGCCCGGATCGCTGCAGCACCGCGCCCGGGCCTCGCACCAGACCGTCGCGAGCTCGGAGCACAGTTCGCGCGCGGGAACCGGCTCGGTCCTCGGCGGCGGCACACCCGGCGGTGGCGGCGTGACCGCGGCGTCGCCGTCGTCGGCGATTTCGGCGCCCTCGCACGACGCGGAGAAGGCCACGACGATGCACGCCGCTCGCGCTGCCCAACGCCTCGCCATCACACCTCCATCGGCCCTTCGGCGCGTCCGTTGATGAACTGCTGGATCACCTCGTCGGGTGATGCGCGGAACTCGTCGGGCGTGCCGAGCAATCGTATCTTGCCCTTGTAGATCATCGCGATCCGGTCCGCGATCGTGAAGATGCTCGTCAGGTCGTGCGACACGACGATGCTCGTGACGCCGTGCTGATCGGAGAGCTCGCGGATGAGCACATCGACGCGACGGGCGCTCACCGGGTCGAGCGACGTGGTGGGCTCGTCGAACAGCACGTAACGCGGCTGCAAGGTGAGGGCACGCGCGATGGCGACGCGCTTGCGCATGCCGTCGCCGAGCGCTGCGGGGTAGCGGTCCGCGAACGGAAGCATGTGGACTTGATCGAGCCGACGCCGCGCCTCGACCAGGGCCGCCTTCGCCCGCAGGCCGCGGTGCTTGCGCAGGGGTAGAGCGACGTTCTCCGCGCACGTCATCGAGTCGAAGAGCGTCGAGTGCTGGAACACCATCGCGCACTTCATGCGGACCTCGTAGAGGTCGGCTTCGCTCAGGCGCGAGACCTCCTTGCCGTCGAGGAAGATCTCGCCCTGGTCGGGGCGCAAGAGCCCGATGAGCTGCTTGATGAGCACGCTCTTGCCGGCGCCGCTCGTGCCGACGATGAAGAACACCTCCCGATCCGCGACGGTGACGTCGACGCCGGAGAGCACGACCTTGGGTCCGAACGCCTTGTGGATGCCGGCGAAGTGGATGGGCATCGGACTAGGGGGCTCCCCCCCTGCGGGGGGGAATGCCCGAGGAGGGGGCGTGGATGCCGGCGAGGTGAATGGGCATGCCGGCGCGTCACTTCACGGGCGGGAACGCCATCAGGCCCGCAGTCGAGATGAAGAAGTTGAGCACGATGACCGCGAGCGAGCTGTTGACGACCGCGCGCGTCGTGGCCCAGCCGACGCCCTCGCTGCCGCCGAACGTCGTCAGACCGCTGTGCGCGCTGACGATGGGGATCGCGGCGCCGTAGGCGACGCACTTCGCGAGGCCCACGACGACGTCGCCCGCGTTGACCATCACCGGGTTGGCGAACGTCGCGAGCTCGATGTCGTACACGACGTAGCCGGTGAGCATGCCCGTCGAGAACATCACGACGCCCGCCCACACGAGCAGCGCGACGGTCATCACGAGGCTCGCGAGGAAACGCGGCACGACGAGGTAGTCGACCGGATCGGCCGCGCACATCCGGAGCGCGTCGACCTGCTCGGTCACGACCATCGAGCCGATCTCGGCGGCGATGCCCGCGCCGACGCGCGTCGCGAGCATCATCGCGCCGATGCTGGCCGCGAAGTCGCGCACGACGAGCTGCATGTAGCTGGCGCCCACGAGCGAGAGCTCGGGGACGACCTTCTTCGTCTGCATCGTGGCCTGGTAGACCATGATCATCCCGATGCAGCCCATCGTGAACGTCACGAAGAAGAGGCTCTTGTTGCCGATCGCGTACATCTGCTCGGCGAGCGCGCCCTTCGCGCGGCGACCGCGGAAGACGTAGTAGAGCGTCCGCACGAAGATCGAGTAGAGGTCGCGAACGCCGCCGAGCCCGTCGAGCCCCGTGCGCCCGATGGACGCGAGGATCCCGCGAGGTTTCGCGGCGGGCGGGGCTTGCTCGCCGCCTTCGCCTCCGTCGGAGGGCGGCGTCGCGTGCGCATCGGCGTCCGCTCCGAGGGGGGCGCGGGGGAGAGAGGCTCGTGCGTCGGTGCTCATCGCGTCACCCGAGCGCGAAGGTCGAGAGGAAGTCGAGGGCGAAGATGCCGGCCGCCGAGGCGACCACCGACGCGTTGACGGCCCGACCGACACCGGGTGCGCCGCCGCTCGTCTTGAGGCCGAAGTACGTCGAGGAGAGCGCGATCACGACGCCGAAGACGATGGACTTGATGAGGCCGACCATCAGATCCCACTCGTCGAGCATCGCGAGCAGCCCGTTCCAGAAGCTCGAGGTGCCGACGCCGAGCAGCGGGCCCGCCGCGAGGGAGGCGCCGACGAGCGCGATGATGTCGCCGATGATCGTGAGCCCGAAGAGCATCGCGACCATGGCGACGCACCGCGGCAACGCCAGGTACCCGAGCGGATCGATGGCGAGCGTGCGCAGCGCGTCGATCTGCTCGGTCACGACCATCGTGCCGAGCTCGGCGGTGTTGTTGGCGCCGACGCGCCCGTTGAACATCAGCGCGATGAGGATCGGGCCGATCTCGCGGAGGATCGCGTAGCCCGCGCCCCAGCCGACGATGGACGTGGCGCCGTAGCGCTGCACGAGCGGCGTCGCCTGCACGACCATGATGCCGCCGACGAAGATGGCCGTGAGCGCGACGATCGGCAGGCTGCGATTGCCCGCGGCGTGCAGCGACTTCATCAGCACCTCGACGTCGAGCGCGGGGCGGAACCGCCGCGACGGCAGCGGCAGCAGGCGCGTGAAGAGGCGGCCCGCGAGGATTCCGATGCCACCGACGTGCGTCGCCACGTTCAAGAGGGCGGCTCCCATCGCCGCCGGGAGGTTCGTCCATCGTCGCGGCGCCGCGGCGCCGGGGCGCTCGCCGGGAGGCGGCACCGACATGCCGAGATCCCCCAACGCGCTCGTGCCGCGCGCATCCTTGGGCTGCGGCACCACGCGCGGGCGCGTCGCGGCCGTCACAGCGGGCCCTCGGTCAAGCCGTGCACGAACTGTCGCACGGCCGGGCTCGTCGCTGCGCGCGCCTCGTCCGGCGTTCCGTCGAACACGAGGGCTCCACGAAGGATCATCCCGACACGGTCCACCGTCGCGAGGAGGTTGTCGAGGTCGCTCGACACCACGACGGCGGTCGCACCGGTCGCGCGCTGCTCGTCGCGGATGAGGTCGAAGATCTTGCGCGACGTCACGGGGTCGAGGCCGGCGGCGGGCTCGTCGAAGAGGACGAGCGGCGACTGGGTGATCGTCGCGCGCGCGATGCCGACGCGTTTGCGCTGGCCTCCGGAGAGCCCACCCGGCATGCGCGGCTCGAAGCCGGGCAAGCTGACGCGCGCGAGCCGCTCGGCGACCCGCTGCCGGATCTCGTCGGCGCCGGCGCTCGTGAGGCGGCGCAGCGGGAAGGCGATGTTGTCGCCCACGTTCAGGTAATCGAACAGCGCGTTGTTCTGGAACTGGAAGCCGATCCCGGCGCGCACCTTCTGGAGCGCGAGCTCGCCCATCTTCGTCGTGTCCTGGCCTTCGATGAAGATCTGCCCGACGTCCGGGCGCACCAGACCGGCGAGCAGCTTGAGCACGACCGATTTGCCGGATGCGCCGGGGCCGATCAGGCCGTAGAGCGTGCCTTTCGGAACGACGAGGTCGAGCCCGCGCAAGACGGGCTGTCCGAACGACTTTCCGAGACCGACGGTCCTGATCACGAGAAAGCGAGTATAAGCGCGTCCACATGCCGATCACGGTGGTCGGTCCCGGCGACGTGGGAAGCGTCTTCGTCCGCGCAGCGGAGGGAGCGGGTGAGGGCGTGCGTGTCGTCCGGAGAGGCGACGACGTGCGCACCTCTTCGCTTCGCGAGGGCCCCATCGTCGTCGCCGTGCGCGAGGAGGACCTCGCGGGCGTCGCCGGGGCGTTGCGCTCGGCCGCGCGACGCGCGGTGTTCGTGCAGAACGGCTACGTCGAGCCGATCCTCGAGCCGCTCGGCGAGATCACGCGTGGGCTCCTCTGGTTCACGGCCAAGGGTGACTTCTTCCACGTGCTCGGGCCCTCGCCTTTCTTCGGGCCGCAGGCGGAGTCGATGGTCGCGTTGCTCACACGCTCGGGCATCGACGCAGTGGTGATCGACGACCCGGTCGACCAGGTGCGCGAGAAGGCGTTCAAGCTCGCATGGAGCTGCGTCGTCGGGCTGCCGGTCGCGCTCCGCGCCACGACGCTGGCCGCGTACCTCGATCAGGAGCGTGTGGAGGCGGCGGCGCTCGTGGACGAGGTGTGCAGCGTGCTCTCCGCGACGTGGGGGATCCCGATCTCCGCGAGCGACGCCTACGCCCGGCTCCTCGAGACGACCGGCGAGCTCGGCTGGATGACGGGCAGCACGAAGGGCCTGTCGATGCGCAACGGCGCCATCGCGCAGCTCGGCCGCGCCCACGGCGTCGCGACGCCCGTCAACGACCGCCTTCTCGCCCGGCTGCAGTGAGACGAGGCGTGGCGGCAGATCGCATCACGAGGTTGACGGTCCACGGCGTTCGCACGCTGGCCGACGTGGATCTGTCGCTCGACGGTCTGACGGTCCTCATCGGGGAGAACGGGTCCGGTAAGAGCACCCTCGTCGAGCTCTGCGAAGTGTTGCGGTTGGCCGCGAGCCCGTCCTTCATGGATCAGCTCTACCAGTACCACGGTGGTCCCGGTGCGTTGCTTCGGCTGGGTAGCTCGCGCATGCGAATCGGAGTGCGCATCGAGGGCGGAGGCGACCCGATCGATTACGCGTTCGAGCTGGAGCAGGTCGCTCCCAATCGGATCGCGGTCTCCGACGAGTCGCTCGAGCTCCCTGCGTCGCCGAGTCAAGGCTCGTCGCGGATGATCATCGTACGCAACAAGGCTTCCGGCCGCGTCTTCGACTCGTCGCGGGGCTATGTGGACGTCGCAGTCGACGACCAGCATCTCATCTCGACGGCGTTCGGCTCCATGCCGCCACACCCGGCGCTCCGTCGAACGGTGGACGCCCTCGAGAGCATCGCAGTGCATCTGGCCTTCGACACGACTCCGCAGTGGGCGGCGAATCGGTTGGGGCGTCAGACCGCGCTTCGCGCGTCGGCGACGGTCCAGCCACGCAAGACCTTGTCGCTGCTCGGCGTGGACCTGCCGCTGGCTTACCAAGCGCTGAAGAACGACTTCGGAACGACCGCATGGGCGGCAACGCTCCAAGCCGTCCGGATGGGGCTGGGTGACGACGTCGAGGACGTCATCACGCAGGCAGGCGCATCGGGCGGCGCGTTGGGGCTCGCCGTTCGATACCACTCCTGGACCTCGCCCATCCCGGCTTTCGCGTTGTCGGACGGGACGCTCGCGTACCTCGCCTTCGTGGCGCTCACGCATCTGCCGCACGAGCGTGCGCTCCTCGCGTTCGACGAGCCCGAGACGCACTTGCATCCGGAGCTCTTGATGCGCGTCCTCGGCATGTTCGAGGGACTCTCGCTGACGCAGCCGGTGCTGCTCGCGACGCACTCGGATCGACTGCTCGACGGGCTTGCGACGCCCGCCGAGTCCGTCGTCCTCTGCGAGCTGGGGCGTGGCCGTGTGACGAAGCTTCGGCGTCCCGATCCGGCCGGCCTCGCACGATGGATGGAACGATACCGGGGGCTCGGAGACATTCGCGGCGCCGGCCACCTCGGATCCGTGATCCGTGGAGACGACTGATGTCTCGCGTCGTCGTGACGGTCCTCTACGAGGACCAGCGCGGGCCCGTGCGGGGCTTCGGTCTGCACGAGCTCGCGTGGCGCTGCGTGTTCGACGACGTCGACCACGACCCGTGGGTCTGCAGGTCGTCGATGGAAGCCCGGCCGATGAAGGGGATCTCGAAGCTGCTCCATGCCATTCGCGAAGACGTGCCGGCGATCGCGGCGGACGGTCGTCGTGTGGTCGCCGTCATCGACGACGACGCGATCCGGCGCGAGCTGGATCTGCCCCAGGGCGCTGCTCGCGAGGACGTGATCACCGCCGTGCTCCACCAGTGCCGCGCGCCGGAGGTGCTCGATGTCGTCCTGCTCGAGGAGAACGCCGAGACCGTCGTCAGCGCCGTCGCGGCCTGCGACCACGGCCTGCGGCACGGGCTGCTCGAACGCGCGCTGCGGAAGGGTCGCGGCGCCCTCGCTGCACGCGACGAGCTCTTGCACGGCGCTGCGTGGGGACCGGCGGGAACGCGAGCGTGCGTGCGCCAGGCCGTCCCGTCGTTCGACGGATTCGTGGCGCTTCTGGCGTCGCTCGTCCGTCCCGCCCTGAGTCCTGCGGCGGAGTCGTGACGGGCGCGGCGGCGTCCTCGGTACCTTGCCTTCCGTCCCGAGGCGGCGCCGCGGAGCGCAGCGAGTCTTCGAGCGAAGCGCAGCGCGGGCGGGGTGGGACGCCGAGCGACTCGCTCGCGAGGGGCGGGGGTCTGCCCGCCAGACCCCCGCTTCGCTACAGCGTGGTGAGCGGGGGAGGGACGGCGATCTCGCGGGTCTGTTGCTCGTCCTCGACGTCGTGGAAGACGACGCGCTCGAGCGCGCGGGTCGCGTCGAACATGGGCGTGCCGATGGAGATGCCGACGACGGAGCGCTCGACGAGGCCGTCGGAGAGGTCGCCCACGCCGCCGAGCGGAGGGCACGCACGACGTCAGAGGTCCGTCACGACGGGAGGGAGGCGGGGATCGGGACGCGGCGCAGGGTCGTGCGCGACGTCGTTGTCGTGCAGCCAGACGCTCGAGAGCATCTCCGCGAGCAGCGCGATGTCGAGCTCCGAGGCGACACCCACGTCGTTGCCGCGGATCTCGCCCGCCGCGAGCAACACCCGCCCGGATCCGTCGTCGAGGTGCACGCCCGTACCTTCGCCGTCGGCGACGACGA
>JADZFZ010000434.1 GCA_020854145.1 Deltaproteobacteria bacterium
ATGCGCATCTGGCTCGCGTGCGGTGCGCGGGACGTGCCGTTGCCATGAGCAGACGACTCGCGGCGTGGTTGGCCGCAGCGCTCGCGTGCGTCGCGGTGTGGTCGGCGGCGTCGGGCGCGGAGGCGCAGCGACGGCGGCGCGGTGGGCTCAAGAGGATCGTGCTCGAGCAGTTCCGCGGGCCGCTCGGCGGGCGGCTCGAGTCCGAGGTGCGCGAGGCGCTCGCGGAGCGCTCGGGCGAGTACGAGATCATGGACGCGTCCGAGCTCGGCGGGCGCACGCAGACCGCCGAGGACTACCAGCGCGTCGCGCGCAGGCAGCGCGTCGTCGCCTTCGTCAGCGGCGCCTCGGCGCGCGGACGACGTCGTCGCATGTCGGCCACGTTGTTCGTGCGCGTCGGGCCCGACTTCGAGCGCCAGACGCTCGTGTCGCGCGGCGGTGCGGGCGGCTCGGCCGCGAACGTGTCTGGCGTCTTCTGGACACGGATGGACCGGTACCTCGACTCCGGTGGAGGAGGCGCGGGGCCGTCGAGCGTCGTCGAGGAGCCCCCTCCTCCGCGTCGCACACGGCGACCTCCGCCCCCGCCTCCCGACGAAGAGGTCGAGGAAGAGGAGGAAGAGGAGCCCCCGCCGCGGCGTCGTCGTCGACCTCCGCCGCGCGTCGAGGAAGAGGAAGAAGAAGAGGAAGAGCCTCCGCGTCGCAGGCGCCGTCGTGACGACGAGGAGGAAGAGGAAGAAGAAGAGACTCCGCCCGACGAAGAGGAAGAAGAGGAGACGCCGCCCGACGACGAAGAGGACGAGGAAGACGAGGAGGACGAGGAAGACGAAGAGGACGACGACGCCGAGATCCCGCGCGCACGTCGACAGGACTGGCTCGACATCGCCATCACCCTCGCCGACGTCCATCGCGCGCTCGACCTGCAGCTGCAAGACGAGCCCGAGCCGCGCCGCTATCGCACCGCCGCGATCGGCTACAGCGAGATCGGCATCGAGGCGATGGGCTTCGTCCCGTCGTTCCCGTACATCGGCCTGCACCTCGGCTACCGCCACTCGCTCGTCGTCAAGACGACCGGCTGCAAGAACGGCGGTGCGCCCGTCGACCCTTGCCCCGCGATGGACCTGCTCGAGGTCGGCACGGCATCGCAGGAGATCATCGCCAACCTCGTCGGCCGCTACCGCATCGGCGACGACCGCAGCGGCATCACGCTGATGGGCCTCATCGGATATGGCCAGTTCGAGTTCTCGCTCGACGACGCGCAGACCTCGCAGCTCAACCCCGGCAACGTCCTCGAGACGCACACCTACGGCTACGTCAACCTCGAGGCGCGCGGCCGCATCCCCATCGAGCCCACCTACTTCGTCGGCGAGCTCGCGCTCATGTACCGCCTCGGCATCGGCACCGTCGGCGAGCGCGCCCTCGAGCAGTTCGGCAGCGGCGACGGCTCCGGCAGCTTCAGCGGCTTCGGCCTACGGGTCGGCTTCCGCACCGAGCTCCCCTTCATCGTGCAAGGCGCCTACACGGGCCTCCGCTTCGACTGGTACCACTTCTCGACCAACTTCCTCGGTCCCGGCGTCGCGTACACCGCAGGGGGACGCGAGCCCGCGTGCGACCTCGACTGCACCGCTCCCGCCACCGACGACTTCTTCCGCATCTCCCTCTTCCTCGGCTTCGCCCTCCGCTGAAGCCCGGGGAAGCCCGGGGACAGGATCGACGTGTACAAGTCGTCGAGATTGCACGCCTTCTAGGCGAGCAGTTCCAATTCGTTCGAAACGCCTGCCTTTTGGACGGATTCCGTGTTCGCCGTCGCCCGCTTCCGCGGGCTCGGGCTCGCTCGGAATTCGCGGCGACAAATCGGGAGTCGAAAGGACGGGGGTTGCAGGGGGGCGCCCAGCCCCCCGGCGAAAATCACGCAGAGCGTCGATGGGTCGGTGCCCACGGGGACCCCACACTGCGCGCGGCGAGCTCGCTCGAATTCGCGCCGAGACCCATGGACGTGCGTCCCCTCGCCCGGCGACGTGGGGAAGTCATCCACCGAATCGGGTGGACGGCATCTCGTCTTCCTGGGCTTGGCGAGCTGCGCTGATCCGGTCCTGGACCATCGCTCGGGCTATTTTCCGAGAGTGTTCGACCGTCTCCTGGGCGCCGATCTCACGGCCGCTCTGCGCGACACGCCAGCGGTGTTGCTCGTCGGGCCGCGCCAGGCAGGCAAGACCACGCTGGCGCGCGCGGCCGGCGGCGCCGACCGTCGCTACCTGACGTTCGACGACGTCGGGCCGCTGGCCGCTGCCGAGTCCGACCCCGAAGGTTTCGTCGCCGGCCTCGATGGGCGCGTCACGCTCGACGAGGTGCAGAAGGCGCCGCGCGTGCTGCCCGCGATCAAGAGCGCGATCGATCGTGACCGTCGCCCCGGACGATTCCTGCTCACGGGCTCGGCCAACGTGTTGCTCTTGCCGCGCGTCTCCGAGTCGTTGGCCGGGCGAATGGAGGTGCTGACGCTCTGGCCGCTCGCGCAGCTCGAGATCGAGCGCGGGCATCGAGGTGGTCGATCGGCGTTCACCAACCCGATCGATCGACTGTTCGCCCGCGCGCCGCTCCCAGCGCGCATCGACGGTGCCTCCGGATGGGCTCTGCGTGCGTTGTCCGGAGGCTTTCCCGAAGCCGTACGGCGCAGCGCTCTGCGCCGTCGCGCGTGGTTCTCGGCTTACGTCACCACCCTGCTCTCGCGCGACGCACGCGAGATCGCCGACGTGGCGGGCGCCGCCGCGCTGCCGCGTCTATTCTCGGTCCTCGCGACGCGGGCAGCCAGCCTGCTCAACGGGGCCGAGCTCTCGCGCGCCGCGGCGACGCCACAGACGACGCTTCAGCGGTACCTCGCGCTGCTCGAGCGGCTCTATCTCGTCGAGCGCGTCCCGGCTTGGTCGTCCAATCTCGGCAAGCGACTCGTGAAAGCGCCGAAGCTCTTCCTCGTCGACACGGGGTTGCTCGCGCACCAGCTGGGCGTGCGTGATCCGCGCACCCTCGCTGCGTCGAACGAGCGCGGACGGCTGCTGGAGAGCTTCGTTGCGACCGAGACGCGCAAGCTCGCAGCGTCGTCCCGAACGCGGCCGGGGTTGTTTCACTTCCGCACGCACGAGGGCGCCGAGGTCGACCTCGTGCTCGAGGACGGCCGAGGGCGTCTCGTCGGCGTCGAGACGAAGGCGACCCGTTCACCCGATGCCCGCGATTTTCGCGGCCTGCGTGCCCTGGCGGATGCCGTCGGCGAACGGCTCCACCGGGGCGTCGTGCTCTACGACGGCGACGACGTGATCCCCTTCGGCAAGCGCCTCCACGCCGTGCCCGTATCGGCGCTGTGGCGCTGGCCGTCCGGCGCTGCACGCGACACGTGACGCGACCCCCGAGCGACCTCAATCGCCGATCAGCGAACGCACCCTGGAGATGGCGTCGTCGAGCTTGGTGACGTCGGGGCCGCCGGCTTGGGCGAAGTCGGGGCGACCTCCGCCGCGTCCACCGACGACCTTGGCGATCTCGCCGATCAGCTTGCCGGCGTGGTGCTTGGCCGTGAGGTCCTTCGTGACGGTCGCGACGAGCGCGACCTTGTCGCCGCCGACGATGGTGCCGAGCGCGACGATGCCGCTGCCGAGCTTGTCGCGCAGTCCGTCGGCCATCGTGCGCATCGCGTCGACATCGCCGATGTCGGTGCGTGCGGCGAGCACGCGGACTCCGCCGACCTCGACCACGGAGCTCATCAGGTCTTCGCGCGCGCCGCTCGCGAGCTTGCGCTTGAGCTGATCGATCTCCCGAAGGAGCTCGCGCTCGTGGGCGACGAGCTTCTCGACGCGCTTGGCCACCTCGGCGGACGAGCCCTTCAACGACTGCGCCGCCTGCGCGAGCACCTCGTCGCGCGCGCGCAGCTCGTCGATCACGTGGTGCCCCGTCGCCGCGAAGATGCGCCGCACGCCGGCCGCGATGCCGGACTCGGACACGATCTTGAAGAGCCCGATGTCGCCCGTGCGCGACGCGTGCGTGCCGCCGCACAGCTCGAGCGAGTCGGCGATGCGCAGCATGCGCACGACGTCGCCGTACTTCTCCTCGAAGATCCCGATGGCGCCTTCTGCCTTCGCGGCGTCCTGCGCGAGCACCTTCGTCTCGACCGCCACGTTGCGGAGCACCCGGTCGTTGACGATGTCCTCCACGCGTCGGATCTCGTCGTCGCTCATCGCGCCGCCGTGCGAGAAGTCGAACCGCAGGACGTCGGGCCCGACCAGCGAGCCCTTCTGCACGACGTGCTCGCCGAGCACGCTGCGGAGCGCCAGATGGAGCAGGTGCGTCGCGGAGTGATTGCGCCGCGTCGCCGCGCGCTTCTCGTGGTCCACCTCCAGGTGGACGGTCTCTCCCACGCGAAGTGACCCGCTCTCGAGACGACCCTGCATCACGATCAAGTCGTCGAGCGGCTTCTGCGTCGTCTCGACCACGAACCGCGTGCCCGATGCCGTCGTGATCACACCGACGTCACCGACCTGCCCGCCGGCCTCGCCATAGAACGGCGTGCGTCGTGTCACCACCTCGGCAGCGGTGCCCGCGGCGACGGTCTCGACGCGAGCGCCGTTCGCGACGAGCGCCATCACGTCGGCGTCGTCGGTCTCGTGCTCGTACCCGGTGAACACGACCGGGCCGAGCTCCTCGCGGATCGCGCGATGGATGACGTCGGTCGCCTCTCCGCCCAGCTTGCTCTTGCTGCTGCGCTCCTGCGCCTCCGCCATCGCGCGATCGAAGCCCGCCCGATCGACGTCGAAACCCTCCTCCGCCCCGATCACGTCCTGGAGATCGAGCGGGAACCCGAACGTGTCGTACAGCTTGAACGCCGCGTCTCCCGGCAGCTCGCGTCGTCCGCCGTCCTTCGTCCTCCACCTGTCGAAGTCGGCGATCATCCGCAGCCCCCGATCGAGCGTCGCGCGGAATCGCTCCTCTTCCTGTCGCGACACGCTCTCGATCAGCGTGCGCCGTTCGCGCAGCTGCGGGTACACGTCGCCCATCAGATCCACCACGCGGAGCGCGACCCGATCGAAGAAGGGCTCCGCGATCCCGAGCCGATGCGCGTGGCGCACCGCGCGCCTCATCACGCGTCGCAGAACGTACTCGCGACCGTCCTTGTCGGGGAACACGCCTTCGGCCACGAGGAACGCGGTCATGCGCGCGTGGTCGGCGAGCACGCGCATCGAGACGTCGTCGGGCGAGAGCGTGCCGCCGTAGCGCTTCTTCGCGATCTCCGCCGCGAGATCGCAGAGCGGCCGCAGCAGGTCGGTGTCGTAGTTCGAGGAGACTCCCTGGATCGCGCTCGTCACGCGCTCGAGGCCCGCACCCGTGTCGATCGACGGCCGCGGCAACGGCGTGAGCGTGCCGCTCGCGTCGCGCTCGAACTGCATGAACACGAGGTTCCAGATCTCGAGCCAGCCGCGCCCCGTCTCGTCGGGCTCGCGTCCGAAGAGCGAGAGGTCCGGAGAGGGACCGGTGAAGAAATGGATCTCGCTGCACGGGCCGCAGGGCCCCGTGTCTCCTGCCGCCCAGAAGTTGTCCGCGAGCCCGAGGCGAAGGATCCGGTCGTCGCCGAAGCCGGTCGCGTCCTTCCAGAGGCGCACCGCTTCCTCGTCTGCCGCGATGCCCTGCTCGCCGCCGAACACGGTCACGACGAGGCGGTCGCGCGGGATCGCGAGACGTTCGGTGAGCAGCTCCCACGCGAAGCGGATCGCGTCCGCCTTGAAGTAGTCGCCGAAGGAGAAGTTGCCGAGCATCTCGAAGAACGTGTGATGCCGCGCGGTGACGCCGACGTTCTCGAGGTCGTTGTGCTTGCCGCTGATCCGGATGCAGCACTGCGACGACGCGGCGCGCGTGTAGCTCCGTTTCTCGCGGCCGAGGAAGAGATCCTTGAACGGGACCATCCCGGCGACCGTGAACATCAGCGTCGGGTCGTTGCGTGGGACGAGCGGAGCGCTCGGCACGACCTCGTGGCCCTGCGTGCGGAAGTACTCGAGGAAGGTCTGACGGATCTCGCGTGACGTCGCCGACATGAGGCGCGTGGCCTACCAGATCGCGGAGATTCGGCGAGCGGGAGCCTGCGCCCCGTCTACTTGCCGCCGAAGAGCTTCTTGAGAAAGCCCTTCTGGCGAGGCGCGTCCGCGGGCGGCGGGGCGCTCGTCGCGCGCAGCCCACCGAGCGGAGGCGCAGACGACGGCGCTTGAGGCGCCGCGGACGGCTGCGGCGCGCCCGAGAGCCCGAGCCCGAGCTCCTCGAACTGATCGACGCTCGCGACCAGCGTCGGCTCGACCTCGTCATTGCCGCCCAGGCCGAGCGACGCGACCGATCCGATCGTCGTCGGCTCCTGCTCCTCGGCGTCGAATGGATCCGCCATGACCGTGTCGAGCGCCGTGAAGCCCGCGTGACGCGTCGGCTGGAGCGGCGACGCCGTCACGTCGCCATCGTCTTCGATGAACGAGTCGAGCTCGGAGTCGAGGTCGTCGAGGTCCACCTCGAGCGAGCCGCGAACGGGCTCGCTCGGTGGGGGCGTCAGAGGCGGCGCCGCGACGCTCAAGGGACGCGACGCGTCGGGACCGAAGAGCACGTCGTCGGCGTCGCCGAAGAGATCGGCGAGCGGCGGCGGAGCGACCGAGCCGGGTGTCGATGTGCGTGACGCGAACGGGTCGCCACCCATCGGCGGCGGGACGTCCGACGCACGCGCGCGCGGCGGCAACACGGAGCCGGGATCGGTCGCTTGGTCGAGCGCCGCCGCGATCACCGATGCGTGCGTCGTCTCGGCCGGGAGGTCGGACTGCGAGACGCGTGTCCCCTCGGCGGGGCCGATCTCCCCGAGATCCAAGCTCAGCCCGCCGTCGTCGAGCGGCGGGACGGATGACAGACGCGCCGGACGATCCGAGTGGCGCGGGGGCTCGGAGGCACGCGTCGGCGGAGCCTCCGTCGCGATGCGCGGAGGCTCGGACGTGCGCAGCGGTCGGTCGGAGACCCGGACGGCGCGTTCGGTCGCTGGGATCGCGATGCGCGAATCGGGAGGTCGCGACGAGAGCGGCGGCTCG
Organism: Deltaproteobacteria bacterium; assembly: GCA_020854145.1. Lineage (GTDB taxonomy): Bacteria > Myxococcota_A > Polyangia > Polyangiales > JADZFZ01 > JADZFZ01. The sequence continues at coordinate 7,083 of JADZFZ010000434.1, forward strand.
GAGCGACGCACCGGCGGAGGCAACGCGCTCTTGCGCCGCGGCGCCCGCGAGGGTCGCTCCGGTCGTTCGTCCGCAGGCTCGGCGGTGGTCACACCCACGGGCGGAGGAGGCTCCGC
>JADZFZ010000435.1 GCA_020854145.1 Deltaproteobacteria bacterium
ACGGCGACGACACGCTCGCCCCGGGCCTGCCCGAGGCCTGCAACGGGCGCGACGACGACTGCGACGAGGAGTGCGACGAAGACTTCGAGTGTTGCCGGGGCGAGAGCCGCGGCTGCGCGACGTCGTGTGGCAGCACGGGGCAACGCGTGTGCAACGACGCGTGCGCGCTCGGCGAGTGCATCCCGCCGGAGGAGCAGTGCAACGGCACCGACGACGACTGCGACGGCCCGTGCGACGAGGACTTCGAGTGTTGCCTGGGTCTCGCGACCGAGTGCGTGACGACGTGCGGGTCGCGCGGCTCGCAAGAGTGCGTCGACGGCTGCGTGCTCGCGGACTGCGTGCCGCCGGACGAGACGTGCAACGGCGTCGACGACGACTGCGACGGCGACGCGGACGAAGGATTCCCCTGCGAGGCGGGCACTTCCGTGAGCTGCACGACCACGTGCGCGTCCACCGGAAGCCGCACGTGCGACGCGTCGTGCGCCCTCGGCGCGTGCGTGCCGCCGCCCGAGTCGTGCGGCAACTCGGTCGACGACGACTGCAACGGGATGATCGACGAAGGCTGCATGTCGATGTGCAACCAGTCGTGCGGCGGTGCGACCGCGGTCACGGGCACGGGCGGGCGGTTCGTGCAGACGTTGGTCGCCGGCACGAACAACGGGTCGTGCGGCGGCACCGGTGGGGTCGAGACGGTCTTCACGTTCACGACCACCACGGTGTCCGACGTCTTCATCACGACGCACGGGAGCCCGGGCATCGACACGGTCGTCTACGTCCGCGCGTGCCGGTGCGCGGGCCCCGAGCGCGCGTGCAACGACGACGCGGACGGCCTCGTCACGAGCGCGCTCCGCCTGCCCGATCTGGCGGCCGGCACGTACAACGTCTTCGTCGACTCGCGCTCCACGACGCCCGTCGCGGCCACGGTCGACATCTACATCACGCCGACCGGCGCGGACGGCGACCGCTGCGGGCGCGTCCTGCCGCTCACGATCCCGGCGACGACCGGCAACAACTGCGGGCTGACGAGCGATGTCAACGGTTCGTGCGAGTGGCCGGAGAGCCTCAACGGGCCCGACCGCGTCTACTACCTGACCGTGCCGCCGGGCCCTGCTCGCATGGTGACCTTCGACACCTCGACCGGCTGCACGGACTACGACACGAGCATCGATCTTCGCCGCAGCTGCGCCGGCACCGGGATGCTCGGCAGCCTCGGATGCGACGACGACGGCGTCCGCTCGTCCTGCTCGCCGACCGACTTCCAGAGTCGTCTGAGCCTGAGCCTCGAGCCGGGTGTCTACTACCTCAACGTCGACGGCTACGGCACCTCGTGCGGCAACTACACGCTGACGACGACGGGGCTCTGACCACCGGCGATTGTGAACGACGTGGGTCGCGGGTAGCGCGCGGGTCTTCGCAATCTCCGCCGATGCACACGCGGATAGACGCAGGTGACTTCGGCAGCCGCGAACCGACGATCCTGCGCGCCGGTCGTGTGATCGACCGGATACGATTCCCCTCTGGCCACTGCGACGGCATCATCGTGCCCGCATCCAACGGGGGCCACGCGTTGCGCTGGCTGCCAGCGATGGGGGAGGTTCCGTTTGACTGCCAAGAGCATGGACGTCTTCTGTTCGCGACCTCCTTCACGACCATCTACGCCGACGACATTCGGCAGCAGGTCGACGCGATCTACGCGCAGGGGCGCTCCAGTAGCAAGATCGCGAGCGCCGAGTGGGGCGACGGCGTCGTCGAGGAGCTGGCCGCGATGCTCGCCCGGCGCTACCCAGGCGTGCGGGGCTTCACCCGACCGAACTTGTTCCGCATGCGCCAACTCTTCGAGGCGTACCGAGGCAACGAGAAAGTCTCACCGCTGGTGAGACAATTGCCGTGGACTCATCACCTCATCATCCTCAGCCAGGCCAAGCCGCCCGAAACTCGCGAGTTCTATCTGGTCGCCGCCATCAAGGAACGCTGGACCAAGCGCGAGCTCGAGCGGCAGATCCAGTCGGGTGCGGTGCTGCGGAGCGCGGCCGCGGGGAAATCAGTGTCACCAGCGGTGACACGAGCCCACCCCTCCGCCATCAACGAGCTCAAAAACGCCTACGCCCTCGAGTTCCTGTCGCTCCCGGACGGGCACTCCGAGGCCGACTTGCACGGCGCGCTGCTCCGCAACCTCGGCCGATTCATCACCGAGCTCGGTCGCGACTTCTGCTTCGTTGGTTCGGAGTATCCCGTCCAGGTCGGCAATCAGGACTTCGCCCTCGACCTGCTCTTCTTCCATCGAGGCCTCTGCTGCCTCGTCGCGATCGAGCTCAAAGTCCGCCAGTTCCGCCCCGAGGATCTCGGCAAGCTCAGCTTCTACCTCGAGGCGCTGGACCGCGACGTGAAGAAGCCGCACGAGCGCCCCTCGATCGGCGTTCTGCTCTGCGCCACCAAGGACGCGGAGGTCGTCGAGTACGCCTTGAGCCGAACACTCTCGCCCGCGCTGGTCGCCGAGTACCACACTGCGCTGCCCAACAAGACCCTCCTCCGGCAGAAGCTCCACGAGCTCTACGCGCAGCTCGCCCCCGAGGACGCCGACGGCCCGTCGCCCTCCTCCGCTCCGAAGCGACCGAGGCGCCTGCCATGACCCGCGCCCTCTCGCCCGACGGCACGCGGTGCTTGGCTCGTGGGTGCTTGACTCGTTCGCGCGCGTCGCGCCGGACGGCTCGCCCGACGGGTGGCGCACGTGGGTGCGCCGCCACGAGTTCACGTTCAGCGCCGCGGCTGTCGCCGCCGCGCGCGACGAGTTCGTCAGCGCTTCGTGACATTGGGCATCTGCCCTGGAGAGTGCGACGGCGATCCAGCGCCGGACGGCGGACGGGCGAGGGCAAGCCACGGGCGGGATCTGCTAGCGTCGGCCCGCCGTGACCGACGCGATCCAACACACCGGGGCGTTCCGCTTCAGGCGTTTCCTGAACTGGTTTCCGCTGGGGCTCACGTACGCGTTCCTCTACATGGGACGCTACAACCTGACGGTCGCGAAGAACGCCCTGGGCGAGCTGATGACGAAGGAGGACTTCGGCATCATCTTCGGCGTCGGCACCGTCGTCTACGGCTTCGCCTTCGTGCTCAACGGGCCGCTGACGG
>JADZFZ010000436.1 GCA_020854145.1 Deltaproteobacteria bacterium
TCACCGCTCGTACACGAAGTGGTAGCTCGTCAGCCGCGTGTGCGGCGCGGCGCTCAGGACGAGCTGGGCGAGAAGGCGCGCCACGATGGACGCCGCGAGGTTGTCGCGTCCGTCGGTGCGCGTCACCTCGACGAAGTCGGCGCCGACGATGCGGAAGCGGCGCGCGGCGTGATCGACGAGCTCGATCGCGGTGGCGTACGTGAGCCCGCCCGGAACGCGCGTGCCCGTCTCCGGCGCGACCGACGGGTCCATGCAGTCGATGTCGAAGCTCAGGTAGTACGGGATCGTCGTGGGCAAGCCGCGGAAGACGTCCGCGGGCCGCATGCGCGCCAGCTCGCGCGACGAGACCCAGCGGACGCGCCGGTCGCGAGCGGGTCGCGTGCCGACGGGCTGGTCTTCGACGGTTCGGAGCCCGATCTGGTGCAGCACGCGCAAGGAACGCCGCTCGAGCGCGAAGGCGAACGGGTTGGAGTGCGCGAGCTCCCCCGGTGGGCCCGCATACAGGTCGTGATGGGCGTCGAAGTGCAGCACGCCGAGGGCGGGAAGCCGATCGAGCAGCGCCTCGAGCGCGAACCACGCGACGCTGTGATCGCCTCCGAGCACGATGGGGACCCAGCCTGCGTCGAGCGCGCGCTCGATCACCATGCGCGCGCGCCGACCGATCGTCTCGACGGTCTCGCTCGGTTGCATCTGGAGATCGCCGAGGTCGAAGACCCGAAGGCGCGACGTGTCGTGGCGACGGCGGAAGTCGAGATCGACGACCGCGGGCGCGTCGAGCTCGAGCGAGAAGGCGCCGCGCACCGCGGCGGGACCGAAGCGTGCGCCGCACGATGCGGTGCTCCGGTCGAGGGGCACGCCCACCACGCAGAACCCCCGCTCGCGCCCGGCGCGTTGCGGCAGATCGGGGAGCGCGCGCGACTCGCCGATCGGCGAGCGCGACGGCGCGAGGAGGCCTCCACGCACGAGAGGAAGCTCCGACTCCGGGACGAGGATCGCGTGCCTCCGCAGCTCCTCGAAGGTGCCAGGGGGAAGCCGGAACTCCGCCTTCAGGGAAGCCAACGTGCGCGGACGCGCGAAGAGCTCGAGCAGCGGGAGGATCGCCTCGGAGGTCTCGAGGTGCGTGGCGTGCGCGAGGTTGGTGACGACGACGCGTCCGGCGGAGCGCTGGATCGCGAGGTCGGGGAAGACGACGAACCGCGCAGGCGAGCCGCGCCCGCGCCTCGCTGCGCCCCGAGCGTTCATCTGCCGCGGACGACGGCTACTTGGCGGTCGCTTCGGTCTTGCCGCGTAGGCCCGCGCGGACGCCGGTCTTGACCTTGGTGATCTTGAGGTCGAGCGCCGTCGGCTTCTTCGTCTCGGCTTGGGCCTTCGTGGGCTTCTTCGTGGTCTTCTTCGGCATGGGCACGGATTCTACCGGAAGCGGGGCCAGCGCACGCACTGGCTCGGCGGTGCTGCGATCGCCGCGCGGGTTGAGTAAGGTGAGCGCGTGGCCGAGCCTGCGCCGAAGCGTGCGACCTGGGCGGATCTCGAGGCGCTTCCGAGAACGGTCGTCGGAGAGCTCATCCGCGGCACGCTCACCGTCATGCCCCGTCCGCGACCGCGGCACGGACGGACGGCGACGCGCATCGGGGCGCGCACCCAGGCGGCGTACGACTACGGCGACGACGGCGGGCCCGGCGGCTGGTGGATCCTGGTCGAGCCCGGCGTCTGGCTGGCGGCCTTGGATGTCGAGGAGATCGTACCCGACGTCGCGGGATGGCGACGCGATCGCATGCCCGAGATGCCCGCAGGTCGCATTCAAGTCGCGCCCGACTGGGTCTGCGAGGTTCTTTCGCCGAGCATGCGCGTGCACGACCTGAAGACCAAGCGGCCGCTCTACGCAGCGGCCGGCGTGGCGTGGATGTGGATCGTCGATGTCGACGCACGAACCCTGATCGCGAGCCGCCTCCACGAGGGCCGGTGGCTGGAGCTCGGCGTCTGGGCGGACGACGACGTCGCGCGCGTGGAGCCGTTCGACGCGATCGAGATCCGATGCGCCGACCTCTGGGAGCTGCCTACCCGCTGACGGGCAGCCGTTGGTCCGGGCGGTGACGGTCTCGCACGAAGCCTGGAGGTGCTCCCCGGCTGCCCGCGCCACCGTCCGCTCGACGGGCATGCCAGACGTCATCGCAGCACGCGCTGCCGACGGGATCACCCAGCCTGCGTGCTAGGTTGGTCGTCGTGTCGAGACCCGAGCGCTCGGGCAAGGGGCCCTTTCGACCGGAGCACGTCGGGCCCGGCGACCGTTACGAGATCTCCGAGGGGCACGCCATCTACCGTGCACCCACCGGCGGAGACGGCGGCCGCCGGACGTTGCTCGGTGCGGAGGTGCTCGACACGGACCCGGACGTCACCGAGGCCGGTATCGACACGGGGTACCGCCTGGACGACGACACCATGCGCGCGCCCGACGTCGCCGTGGGCCACGTCCCGGATGCGCCCGGCTGGGTGAAAGGAGTGCCTCCACTCGCGCTCGAGTACGCGGGAGTCGGACAGGACGAGCCCGAGCTTCAAACGAAGATCGCGCAGCTCCTCGCCCGCGGCACGAAGCTCGTTTGGGTCGTGCGCCTGATCGGACCGCGGCGCGTCGAGGTGTACGAGCCGGCCCGCGAGGTCCGCGTGCTCGGCCCCGGCGGCGTGCTGGTCGCGCCCGGCATCCTCCGCAATCCCGTGCCGGTCGAGGCGCTCTACGACCGGTCGGTTGCGCACGAGGTCACGTTGCGCAACCTGCTGCAGCGACGCGGGTACGATCGGCTCGAGGACGTCCGCGAAGAAGGACGCGAGGAAGGGCGCGAAGAAGGACGCGAGGAAGGGCGCGAAGAAGGACGCGAAGAAGGGCGCGCTGCCGCGCTGCGCGAGGCGGTGCCCGCGCTCTGCGAGGCCTTCGGGATCGAGTGGACCGACGAGCGCGACGCGTCGATTGCCGCTTCGTCGGCAGACGATCTCGCGGCGCTGTTGGCGACGCTGCGACGCGAGCGACGCTGGCCTTCCTGACGCCGCGACGTGCGCCCATCGCGTGCTGGATGACTGAATGACGCGGACGCCGTCGCCTCTCGAGCGCTCGAGCGCGAGCGGGCTGAAGCTCCTCGCAGGGCTGCTCGCGCTGCTCGCTCTGGTGCTCGGGGGGGCCGCGGTCCTCGTGCTCACCATCGACGAGTCGCCGAACCCCGTCGGACGCGGGATGCTGCTGGCCGGCCTCGCGACGGGGGTCGCGCTGCTCGCCGGCGCGCTGCTGTGGTGGAGCCGACGGAGCGGCCGTGCGTCGTCCGCGGTGGCGCCGACGGGTCGCGTGCCGCCCGAGGGCTGGCGTCGCCTGCGGCTCGGACCCGCGTGGACCGATTGGCTCGCGCTCCTCTTCGCGCCGCTCGTGGGCGCGGCGATCGTCGCGTTGCGGACCGCGCCGATGGACGGTGACGCGTGGTCGGCCGTCCTGCTCGTGGTCGGCGTGCTCGAGCTGATCGTGCTCCCCGCGTGGATCCTCGGGCGACGCGAGCTCGTCACGTTGCGCCTCGTCCCCGGCGGCGTGGTCGCCGAGCGCCGCGACGGAGCCCGCGTCGCGCTCGGGCGCGGCGACCTGCGCGAGGTGCGGCTCGTGACGCGGCACGTCCGGGGGTTCGCGCTCTGGACGCTCGAGCTCCATCGCGCAACCGGCGCGACGCTCGTCTTCCGCGAGCCGATGAGCGCCCCGCTCGACGAGATCGCGCGCCTCACCGCGTCGCACCTGGGCCTGCCGCTCGCGTGAACGCGCACCTCGATCGCGACGCGTGCTAGAAGGCGCGCCGTGGGACTGGTCGTCCAGAAGTACGGCGGAACGAGCGTCGGAGACGTCGAGCGCATACGCAACGTCGCGCGGCGCGTGGCACAGGCGCGTCTCGCGGGCGACGACGTCGTGGTGGTCGTGTCCGCGATGGCGGGCGAGACCAATCGGCTGCTCGAGCTCGGGCGTCAGGCCGCGGGCGGCGACAAGACGGCGTTGCCCGATCCGCGCGAGCTCGATGCGCTCGCGGCGACCGGCGAGCAGGTCTCGGTCGCTCTGCTGGCCATCGCGCTCACGAGCATGGGTGTGCCGGCGACGTCGCTGCTCGGCCACCAGTTCCGCATGGAGACGGACAGCGCGTTCACGCGCGCGCGCATCAAGAGCATCGACCGCACGTACATCGATCGCGTGCTCGCGAAGGGGCACGTCGCGGTCGTCGCAGGCTTCCAGGGGGTCGACCCCGAGGGCAACATCACGACGCTCGGGCGCGGGGGCTCCGACACGAGCGCGGTCGCCGTCGCAGCCGCGATGGGCGCGAACGCGTGCGAGATCTACACGGACGTCGACGGCGTCTACACGGCCGATCCGCGGATCTGCCCGAACGCTCGGAAGATCGAGCGCATCAGCTACGAGGAGATGATCGAGCTCGCGTCGCTCGGCGCGAAGGTGCTGCAGATCCGCTCCGTGGAGGTCGCGATGAAGTACGGTGTGCCCGTGCACGTGCGATCGAGCTTCTCCGATGCACCAGGGACGTGGGTAGTGGGCGAAGAGAAAGAGCTGGAGTCCGTCATCGTCTCGGCGGTGACCGCGGACAAGAACGAGGCGAAGCTGACGATGCTCGACGTGCCGGACAGGCCGGGCGTGGTCGCTCAGATCTTCGAGCCGCTCGCGAACGCGGGCATCGTCGTCGACATGATCATCCAGAACGTGTCGCCGCACAGCACGACCGACGTGACGTTCACGGTGCCGACCGCGGATCTCGTGCGCGCGACGGAGATCACGAAGGCGACGGGCGCGGCGCTCGGGACCGGGGAGCTGCGCATCGACGAGTCGATCGTGAAGGTCTCGATCGTCGGCCTCGGGATGCGGAGCCA
>JADZFZ010000437.1 GCA_020854145.1 Deltaproteobacteria bacterium
ACGTGCTCGCGTTGTGCACGTAGACGGTCACCTCACCGAGCTCCTCGCGCACGCGGCCCAGAGCGTTCGCGACCGATGCGGCATCCCCGGCGTCGCACGCCAGCGCCATCGCGCGCCCGCCGTCGCGTTCGATCGCTTCCTTCGTCGCCACCGTCGACTCGGCGCTCCTCGCGAAGAGACCCACCGCGAGACCTCCGCGCGCGAAGCGGCGAGCGAGCGCCGCGCCGAGGCCTGGCCCCACTCCCTGGATGACGGCGACGTCGGTCGTGCTCATTGGGCGCGATGGTAGAGCAAGACGATCCCGCGAGCGTGCGCTCGGATGCAGCCGAGCGACCTGCCGGCCGCGAGGTCTCGCACGCGCACCCGACCGGCCTCAGGGATGGAACACGTAGGTGCCCGGGGGGAAGTCGATCGACGGCGTGCGCGTGGTGCCGTCGTCACGCGTCGCCGCGTAGACGGCCACCCCGGTGCCGACGACCACGACGGCGCCGATCGTCGCCCAGAACCACCACTGCGCGGTCACGGCTCGACTCGCGGGCCGATCGACGGGGCGCTCCGGCGGCCGCCGATCGGAGTCGCCGCGCGCCGCAGCGCCGTCGGCGGCCGCGACGCGCGGGCGCAGGACGAGAACGACCTCGATCTCGACCGTCTGCCCTTCCGTCACGCGCGTCGTCGTCGCGTAGTCGACGTAACGCTCCCCTTCGACCTCGATGCGCAGCTCACCGGGGTTCACGGGTCGGGGCTCGCTCCATGCCGCCCGCGGCACCTCGGCACCGTCGACCCGCAACGCGACGCGCCCTCGCGGCGGCGTCGTGAAGCGGATGCGCACGCGCGGGATGCGCGGATCGAGCAAGACGGCGCGGTTGCGCGCGTCGTCGACCTCCTCGGGAGGCACGTCGGGACCCGCGAGCCGTGCGAACGCGCGCAGGTGCTCCGCCTGATCGAGGACGCGTCCGAGCTCCGCGCTGCATCGCGCGAGATGGAAGTGGGTCTGCGCGGTCTCGACGAGCGCGAGCGAGCGGCCGAGAAGGTCACACGCCGCGGTCCACTCGGACGCCTGCAGACGTTGCACGCCGGACCGGAAGAGGTCGCGCGCTTGGGCCACGTCCGCCGACGATGGCGTGGGACGCGTCTGGGCGCTCGCAACGAACGAAAAAAATGCAAATACGCACGCGGACGCGACGGAGACGAACGAGCGAGTCGTCACAGCGGGAACTCCATCCACGCGGGACGACCGCCCGACCCCGGCGCCGTCGGACGTGCGGGTGCCGGCGGCGGCGCGCTCGGTGGGCCGGCGCGCCCCGGAGGCGCGACCCTGCGCTCCCGCGGCGTCGTCGACCGAGGTGAGGGCGCGATCGCCGGCGGTTGGGCCGGAGCGGCCGCGGGCGCGGGCGCGGGTGGGGGCTCCGGCCGCGGAGCCTCGGCGGCCCGCGTGGGCGCGGGCGTCGCGGGCGCGGGCGTCGCGGCGGGCGCGAGCGCGGGAGCAGGCTCCCTCTCTCCGGATGGGGAGCGGGTCGGCGTGACGGACGAGCGTGTCGCAGGCGCCGACGGCGCGGCGGGCGCGGCAGCGGGCTCGCTCTGCCCGACTCGGGGGAGGGTCGGGGCGGAGGGCGACCGATCGATCGCGCGCGCAGGCACGTCGGGCGCGACGGGGCCCTGGACGGAGGCGACACCGAGGATCGCGAGCCGCAGGACGAGCGCGGCGGCGAGCCCCATCGACATGAACGCAACGAATCGCAATGCGGGTCGCGCCCCCGCCGGCGCGCGCCCTCCGGCGCTCGGCGGCCCGCCGCGGATCGATCGAGGCTCGTTGAACGCTCGGCGGACGCGAGCCGCGAAGGACCGTTGCTCGTCGCCGAGCAGGTCTGCGACGAGCTCGGCCACGTCGTCACGCCGCGCGCGCGTCGCACCCATCGCGCTCTCGAGCGCGTCGGCAAACGCGCGAGCGCTCGACCAGCGCGCGTCCGGCTCGCGGACGAGCGCGCGCGCCACGACGTCGGCGATGGCCGGAGGCACGTCGGCCCGCACCTCGTCGAGCCGTGGGATGTCCGCGTGGAGCAGCCGATCGAGCGTCTCGGCGTCGGTGCGCCCGCGGAACAGGCGCGTCCCGGTGAAGAGCTCGTGGCCCACCACGCCGAGCGACCAGAGGTCGGTCCGTGCATCGATGGCGCGGCTCATCACCTGCTCCGGAGCGACGTACGCGGGCTTGCCGCGCAGAGTCCCCGGACGCGTCGACTCGCCGCTCTCCTCGAGCGCCTTCGCGATCCCGAAGTCGGTGATCTTGACCTCGCCGCGGAACGACACGAGCACGTTCTGCGGCGAGATGTCGCGGTGCACGACCCTCAGCGGTGCGCCCGTCGATGCGTCCGTCGCCTCGTGGGCGGCCTCGAGCGCACGCGCGCACTTGGCCAGGATCCGCGCCGCGATCGGCACCGGCAACCTCCGGTGCCGCTCCTCGAGCACGGTGAGCAGCGTCCGGAGCGAGACCCCCTCGACGAGCTCCATCACGACCAGGAGCTCTCCGTCCTGCTCGACCAGCTCGTGCACCGCGACGATGCCTGGATCGTGGATCAGCGAGGCCAGATGCGCCTCGCGCAGGAGTGCGCGTCTCGCCGCCTCGTCGTCGGCGACCTCGCGGTGGATCCGCTTGAGCGCGACCATCCGCTGGAAGCCTCGATCGGCCTGCAAGAGCCCGACGGAGACGACGCCCATCCCGCCTTCGGCGAGGTCGAACAGCACCCGATAGCGCGGACGTCCCTGCGTCACGTGCACATCCCCGAGACGCACATCCCCACGCCGGCGTCGCCCAAGGCGGGGCAGCCGGAGCCGTCCGGCCTGGGGCTCCACTCGAGGGGGCTCGTGTCGAGGCAATGCTGGCACGGGAAGCCCGGGCGCGGAGTGAGGTGCGGCCAGCACTGGGCGTCGATGAAGCAGAAACCGGGCGTCACCGTGACGCCGCACTCGTCGCTGCTCTCGTCGCAGCTGCCCGTCAGGCAGGCCATGCCCGGTGGGTCGCAGTCGCGAGGGCTCCCCGTGCAGATCCCACCGGAGCACGCGTCGGCAACCGTGCAGAACTGCCCGTCGTCGCAGCTTCCCGTGCTCGGCGACCAACCCGATTGGTTCATCGCGGGGTCGCATTCCAGGCAGTCGTCGACGGGGTTCCGCTGCCCGTTCGTGTAACAGGTGCCCCCGATGAAGCACGCTCCGGGCGCAGCCGCGTGCCCGCACACGTTCGCGATGCACGTGTTGACCGTGCACGCGAGCCCGTCGTCCATGCAGTCGCCCGGCATCACGCAGTCGCCCCCGCCGGCGCACGTACCGCCCAGGCAGGCGCCCGAGACGCACATCATGCCGCACGTCCCGCAGTTGAGCGGGTCGGTGAGCCGGTTCGACTCGCACCCGGCGAGCGCATCGCAGTCCTGGAGCGGCTCGTCGCAGGTGCAGACCATCGCGATGCACGACTCGTTGGCGTCGCAGACGGTCCCGCACGATCCGCAGAACGGCGCGCCCTCGAGGCCCGAGCAGATCCCCGCGCAGCACACGGACGCGGCGCCGCACGACGAGCCGTCCGGCTCGGGCGGGTAGCTGCACACGCCGGAGTCGCAGCGGCGCGACGTGCACACGTCGCCGTCGTCGGGGCAATCGGACGCGACGACGCACGCCCCGCCCGCATCCGTCGGCGCGCCCGCATCGTCGTCGGTGTCGCCGGAGTCACCGCCCGGCGTGCCCGCATCGTCCTCGGTGCCGCCGGAGTCACCGCTCGCATCC
>JADZFZ010000438.1 GCA_020854145.1 Deltaproteobacteria bacterium
CGACAACCCTCGCCGTGGGGCAGCGGGCTCCTGCGGACCGGGATGAGCTCGCCGATCGCGGGATGGAGCGCGTGGATCATCTTGCGGAGCGCGCCGTCGTCGAGCGCGCCGTCGGCCTCGAGCCCGTCGAGCACGGTCGTCGCCTCGGCCAGCGTGAGCGGTTGGCCTCTCTGGAACCGCGCACGCAGCGCGCGTGCTTCGTCGTGACGTGCTGCAGCCGCCCGATACGCGAGCGCCGCCATCGCGAGCCCGGCTGCGCCCACGAGCGCGCAGGCGACGTGGGCTCCCCGCGCCGCCAACGCGACCATGCCCAGCGTCAGCGAGGCGATCGTGAGCGCGGCGCCGCCACCGACGACGACCGCGCGCGTGCCGGAAGCCAGGAGCGAGCGTAACCCGAGGTGAAGCCCGATGCTCGCCGACACGGTGCTCATCGCGAGATCGACCACGAGCCCATCGAACGCGATCGCGGACGTCCAGGCCGGCGAGTCACCGAAGACGCGATCGCCGAGCGACCGAAGAATGGCCAGCGCCACGTAGCCGAGCACGAACCGCGGCAGCTGCTCGAAGATCCGCGCCGAGATGCTCTTGGGCGCAGCTTCCTTGGGGCCCGAGCCGCGCCGCAGGAACGAGAACGCGACCAGCGTCGGCGCGAGCATCAGCACGCGTGCCGACTTGGCGGCCGCCGCCATCACGCCTCCGGCGCCGCCCATCTGCGCGCCGACCGCGACCGCGCTCGACAGATCGTTGACCGCGAGGCCGCTCCAGATCCCGGCGAACCCCGGGTCGAGACCGACCCACACCGAGAGGGGCCGGAAGCAGACGAGCGCCGCGACGCTGAACAGGAACATCACGCCGATGGCGACGCCCTGCTCCTCGCGGTGCGCGCCCGAGATCGGCGCGATCGCGTTCACCGCCGAGGCTCCGCAGATCATCGTCCCGCCCGCGAGCAGATCGGTGAGCGGGCGTCGGAGGCCGAGCAGGGCGCCCAGCGCGTGCGCGACGAGGTAGGCGCTCGGCAACGCGACGAGCCCGACACCCGCGATGAGCGCGAGCTCGACGCCGCCGAAGAAGGACGTCTGGACCTCGAGGCCCATCGCGATGATGCCGGCGCGGAGCACCCATTTGCCGCAGAAACGCAGGCCCGGCGCATAGGCGTCGGGCTCGCGGTCGTTGCCCGGGAGCTCCAGCCTCAGAGGCCTTCGCAACGGCGTGTTGAGCACCAGCGCGCCCAGCACGAGCGCGATCAGCACGTCGGAGAGGTACGGGGACGGCGGCAGGACGCGCACGAGCACGAGCGAGGCGCCACCCAGCGCGACGGCGATGCCGAGCCCGGCTGCGTCCGCGCGACCAGGCAACCACTGCGGTCGCCTCATCGACGTGCCAGATCGCTCAGCTGGGAAGCCCCGAGTCGCGCCAGCCCACCATGCCGCCCGCGAGGTTCGCCACGCGTGCGACGCCCGCCTTGCCGAGGATCAGGGTCCCCAACGCCGAGCGGCGTCCCGTCTGACAGACCACCACGACGGGCTTGTCGGTCGGCACCTCGGCGAGGCGCGCACGCAGCTCGTCGAGCGGGATGCACTGCGCGCCGTCGAGGTGGCCGAGCTCTCCGTCGAGCTCCGACGGAGCACGTACGTCGAGCACGTGGACGTCGGCGCGGTGGTGCGCGACCCAGTCGGCTGCGACCTCCGGAAGACCCGCGTAGGTCATGACGATCGGGCCCCAGTCGGGCGCGGGCGGAGCGTGGCCGTCCTCGGGCTCTCCGGCGCGGAGGTTCGCGGGCACCGCCACCGCCATCTGCTTCGGGTGCGGCAGCGCGAGGTTCGTCATGTAGCCGACGAAGTCCTCTTCGCGCGCGGCACCACCGATGCGCGGGTTGTGGCGGCGCTCTTCACCGATCGTGCTGGAGGTCCGGCCCTCGTAGTCGTGACCCGGGTAGACGACGCACGCGTCGGGCAGCGAGAAGAGCTGCTCGCGCACGGACTGGAAGAGACGGTGCGCATCGCCCTCCTGGAAATCGGTGCGCCCCGCGCCTCGCACGAGCAGCGCGTCTCCGGTGAAGACCATGTCGTGGCGCGCCGTGACGAGCGACACGCAACCCGGCGTGTGCCCGGGGGTGGCCCGCACCTCGAGCGACTCCGCGCCGAAGCGAACGATCGTCCCGTGGACCAAGGGCAAGTCGACGTTCTTCGCGTGATAGACGGGCGACAGGCCGATCGCGCTGCCGAGCGCGTCGCGCATCAGCCACGCGCCGGTGACGTGGTCCGCGTGGCAGTGCGTGTCGAGCGTGTAGACGAGCGTGAGATCGAGCTCGCGGATCAGCGCTGCGTCGCGCAGGTGCTTCTCGAAGACCGGATCGACGAGGACCGCCCGTCGCGTGGTCTCGTCCGCGAGGAGGTAGCTGTACGTGCTCGAGACGTGGTCGAAGAGCTGGCGGAAGAGCATGGCGTCACCAGTGGGAGACGACGGCGTGCTCGGCGAAGAGCGCCGGCAACGACGAGCGCGCGACCAGCGTGACGCCGGGCACGAGCTCCTCGCGCGCGATCCCGCGCTCGCGCAGGTCCTCCTCGACGACGAACACGGGGATCATCCACTTCTGCACGAGGTCGATGACGTCCCGATCCATCTTCGGCGTCTGCGTCTGCTTCCACTCGCCGATGGTCAGGCCCGGGACGCCTTGCCCGGCGACCGCGTAGTTCACGGCGTTGCCGCGCAGCACGACCGTGTGCTCGGAGCCCGCGGCCTGCATCGCAGCGAGCAACCAGAGGATCGTGTCGTCCTGCTCTTCCATCACGGCGCGGTATGCCGACTCGACGATGTTCAGCGTCTTCTTGGCCACGGCTCGCCTCACTTCGTCGGGATGACGAGGATGTTGTCCGACGCCTCGGTGAAGGCGTGGAGATCCGCGGGCGAGCCGCGCCGCGTGCCGGGCACGAACTCGCTGACGCCGCGCTCGTCGACGCACATGCCGCAGTTCACCCAGTCGAGCTTGCCGCCGTGTCTCTCGGTCTCCGCCAGGAGCGCGGCGACCTGATCCTTGGTCGTGGGGTGGTTCTCCTCGGCGAGGTTCTTCCCGTGCACCGGGTTGGGGTGCGGCGCCTGGCGTGCGAACGCGAGGCCTGCGGCACCCTCGTACGCGAAGACGTTCAGGTCGTAGCCGCGGCGTGCGGCGACATCGAGGATCCGGAACGCGGTCGTCAGGTTCTCCGACTCGTACGGCGGATCCATCAGCGCGATGGTCAGCGTCGTCTTGGACATCGGGATCTCCTCAGTGCCACAGCGTCTTGTGGCCGGCGGCCAGGTGGTCGACCACGACGTCGATTGGCGAGGCCACGATCCCTTCCGCGAGCTTCGAGATGCCGCGCTCCTCGAGCGAGAAGTCGTCCGCGAGCACCTCGACCCCGCTCCGCGCGAGCTCCGAGAGCGTGGCCGACCGCGCAGAGGGTCGTGCGGGCATGACGCCGTTCTGCACGAGAAACAGCGTGACCCCGTTGCCCGCGGCGACGAGGTCTCTCGCGAGGTCGTAGTAGTAGAGCACGTCGTTCGACTCGAACGGATCGCGCGATTCGATCAGCAGGTAGTGCGCCATCGTGACCCCTGGTGGGGCGGCAGTGTCTGCCGGGAAGGCGGTTCGAATCAAGGCGCGAGGTGGGCAGGAGAATCGCCGGATCGACGGGAGACCGCGTCGGGCGCGCTCGTTGCGTGGGACGCGAGGCATGGTCGACATCAACCAAATCTTTCGTCGATTCACCGCCATCTGGGCCGACTCGCAGCCCATCCGAACGCTGCCGGAGCTTCGCGCCGCGGTGCGCGCGGCGGAGCTCGCCTGGGCCGACGTCACCGACGATTGGCTGCGCTCGCTCGACCCGCGCTGGGTGTACCGGCAGAGCGACGAGCCGTTCGCCGACACCCGGCGCAACGAGGAGTACCGGCGACGCGTGCAGCGGTGACG
>JADZFZ010000439.1 GCA_020854145.1 Deltaproteobacteria bacterium
CATGCCGAGCGCGGGACAGACCGCCGTGCTCGACGCTTGTCTCGTCACGCTGATGGAGCACGGCCTCACTCCGAGCGTGCTCGCCGCGCGTCTCGTCTACACGAGCGCCCCCGAAGCCCTGCAAGCGGCGGTCGCCGCGGGACTGCTCGGCGTCGGCAGCCTGTTCGTCGGGACCGTCGAGGGTTGCGCCGTGCTGCTCGCGCGCATGCTCGCGTCCGGCGACGCGCTCGACGTCGAAGCCGATCGCATCGCCGCCGAGCACCGCGCCGCGAAGAAGCCCGTGCCCGGCTTCGGCCATCCCGTGCACAAGCCCGACGACCCGCGACCGGCCGCGATCTTCGCCGTCGCCGAGCGTCACGGGATCGCAGGCAGGCACGTCGAGGCGCTGCGTGCGCTCGCCGCGGCGCTCGACCGATCCGCGGGGCGGCACATCACGATCAACGCGACCGGCGCAGTCGCCGCGGCGCTCGGCGACTGCGGCGTGCCCGCCGAGATCATGCGCGGCTTCGCGCTGATCGCCCGCGCGGCCGGCCTCGTGGGCCACGTCCACGAGGAGCAACGCGACCCCGCGATGCGCGCCATCTGGGAAGCCGGCGAGGGCGCCGTGACCTACGAGGACGACGGCTGACGCATGATCCCGCGCCGGCTCGACGCCGCGAGCGCGGTATCGTCCGCGCGTGACCGACGACGCGCGCGCCACCGCGACCGAAGCGTTCCCCGCCGCCGACGCCGCGGCCAGTCACGTGCGACGCCTGCACATCGAGGTCGTCGATGGGCCCGACGCGGGCGCGTCGTTCGCGTCGTCGCGAGAGCGCGTGGTGATCGGGACCCATGCGTCGGCCGACCTCGTGCTCGCCGACCCGTCGGTCTCGCGTTTCCACTGCGAGCTGACCCTGTCCGCGCGGGACGTCGTCGTGCGCGATCTCGGCAGCAAGAACGGCACGACGGTCGACGGCGTCGTGGTGATCGCCGCACACCTGCACCACCGAGCGATCCTGGCGGTGGGGCGCACACGGCTGCGCGTCGACCTCGGCGACGATCGCGTCGAGGTCCCGCTCTCGTCGTCCGACCGCTTCGGTGGGCTCGTCGGGAGGTCGCGTGCGATGCGCGCCGTGTTCGCGCAGCTCGAGAGGGCCGCACGCGGCGACGGCAGCGTGCTGCTGCAAGGCGAGACGGGAACGGGAAAGGATCTGGCCGCCGTCGCGCTCCATCGGGCGAGCGACCGCAGCGCCGGACCCTTCGTGTCGATCAACATGGCGGCGATCGCGCCGACGCTCCTCGAGAGCGAGCTCTTCGGGCACGAACGTGGCGCGTTCACCGGTGCCGATCGCCAGCACATCGGGGCCTTCGAGCTCGCGTCGGGAGGCGTGCTCTTCCTCGACGAGGTGGGCGAGCTGGGGCTGTCGCTCCAGCCGAAGCTCTTGCGCGCGCTCGAGACACGACAGGTTCGACGCGTCGGTGGGCAGCACACGATCGACGTGGACGTTCGCTTCGTCGCGGCGACGCACCAGAACCTGCGTCGCGAGGTCAACGCAGGTCGCTTCCGCGCGGACCTCTTCTATCGGTTGGCGACGTGGGAGATCGCGCTCCCGCCGCTACGCGAACGCCCGGAGGATCTCCCGATCACGATCGAGGCGCTGATCGCGTCGGGCCTCGCAGTGGGCGAAGCCGCCGAGCGCCTGCGCTCTCCGCGGATGCTCGCCGAGCTTGCGCGTCACGCATGGCCCGGCAACGTGCGCGAGCTGCGCAACTACCTCGAGCGCGCGGCGGTGCTGTCCGACACCGCACCGTCGGTGGGCGAGCCCCGTGGGCCCGCGCCGGTCCCCCCGATCGACCTCGCGCAACCGCTGCGCGAGGTGCGCGATCAGCACGTGCGATGGGTCGAGCGTCGATACCTCGAAGCGTTGCTGCGCGAGCACGGCGACAACGTCTCGGCGGCCGCGCGCGCCGCAGGCCTCGACCGCGTGCACATGCATCGCCTGCTCTCCCGTGTCGGCTTGCGTTGAGGCACTCCCTGCTCGCGGAGCTCGGCTGCATCGTCGCCCGAACGGGAGCTCCATCGTGATCTGGCTGCGCGGCGGGATGACGGGCGCACGAGACCGGCGGACAATCGGGCCATGAGCCACTCCGTCGAGAAGCACCTCGCGGTCGCGCCGGCCGCTTACGACGTCGAGATCCGGCGGTTCGTGCCCGGCTACGAGGAGATGCTGCGCGAGGTGGAGGGCGCGCTCGCAGAGCACCTCGATCCCGGCGGACGGACGCACGTCGTCGACCTCGGGGCGGGGACGGGCGCGCTGTCGGCGGCGCTCGCGGCGCGTTTCCCCACGATGCGGTTGACGCTCGTCGACCTCGACGCAGCGATGCTCGCACGCGCCGCCTCGCGGCTCGCCGGCGTGCGTGACCGCGTCACCCTGCACGAGGGGTCGTTCGCCGATCCGCTCCCCTCGTGCGACGCGGCGGTCGCGTCCCTCGCTCTGCATCACGTGCACGACCGCGACGACAAGCAACTTGCGTACGCGAACGTGCGCGCCGCGCTCGCGCCGGGTGGCATCCTCGTGACCGCCGACGCCTTCGTTCCGGCGTGCGAGGCGTTCAAGGTGCCGCTGATGCGAGGCTGGGCCGCGCACCTCGTCTCGGGTGGGGACACCGAGGCGCAGGCGTACGCGCGGTTCGCCGAGTGGGCGCACGAGGACCGGTACTACGGCATCGACGAGGAGCTCGGAATGCTGCGCGGCGCGGGCTTTCGCGAGGTCGACGTGCGCTGGCGGCGCGGCTCGAACGCGGTCCTCGTCGCGCGCCGATCGACCGCCTGAGGCCAGCCGCGGGTCACGACCTGCGTCGCGAGGCTCGGCTCGAAGGGACGATGCGCGACGGCCTCGCGGCTCCTCGACACGCGCCCGTGGCTCACCGACGGCCCACGACCGACGCGCGATCGAGTCGGGCGCTGACTCGCCGGCGCGCCACGGCTGTAGCGTCGCGCGCTACAGCTCCACCCCGGTGCCGATCGGGACCGTTGCTCGACAATCGCGCCGATCTCTGGGTGTTTCACGCGATCGAGCCGGGGGCGTCGGACTGGCCCGTCTCCTGCTGAGAGCCGGAGCGCCATGTCGCACGTCCAAGCCAAGCGGCTCGTGAAGCGTCCGGTCCGACTTCCTCTTCCGACGGCGCCTTTGGGCGGCCGCTACGAGCTGCTCGCGGAGCTCGGAGCGGGCGGGATGGGAAAGGTGCTCGTCGCGCGCACCGTGGGCGCCGCCGGGTTCCAACGTCTGTTCGCCGTGAAGGTCCTGCAGAAGCACCTCGCGGACGAGGGCGACTTCGTCACGATGTTCCTCGACGAAGCGCGTCTGGCGGCGAGGATCCACCACGCGAACGTCGTCCCCACGCTGGACATCGGGGGCGGGCCGGACGGCCACTTCATCGTCATGGACTACGTGGAGGGTGACTCGCTCGCGGGCCTCGTCGAACGGTCGCGCGACATCGGAACGCGCCTGCCGATGGGCGTCGCGTTGCGCATCGTGCTCGACGCGCTCGAAGGGCTGCACGCAGCGCACGAGGTGACGGGAGACGACGGGCAACCGCTCCATCTCGTTCATCGCGACGTCTCGCCGGACAACCTGCTCGTCGGGGTCGACGGGGTGAGCCGCCTGACGGACTTCGGCGTCGCGCGCGCACGCAATCGCCTGCACACGACGCGCGATCCGCGGTGCAAGGGCAAGCACGCTTACATGTCCCCGGAGCAGATCCTCGCGTCGCGCGACGTCGATCGGCGCGCGGACGTCTACGGGATGGGCGTGCTCCTCTGGGAGTGTCTCGTCGGAGAGCGGCTCTTCGCAGCGCGCAAAGGCGAGCCGACGTACGAACGGGTCCTGCGCGAGCCGATCCGCGAGCCGAGGAGCGTCGATCCCAGCGTGCCGCAGGCGCTCTCCGACGTGGTGATGAAGGCGCTCGAGCGCGATCGATCGCGCAGGTACGCGACCGCCGCCGCGCTCGCGGCCGCGATCGACGACGCAGCGGCGCGCTCGGGAGTCGCCATCGCGCGACCGAGCGCGGTCGGCCAGCTCGTGATGGAGATCAGCGGCGACAAGGTCTACGGGGAGCGACGGCGTGTGCGCGTCGCGATCGAGCGCAGCCGTCGCCGAGCCGAGGGCGCGACGGCGACGTCCGACGGCGTCCCCGTGATGCTCTCGCCGTGGACGGAGGAGCCCACCGCCGACGAGCAGGCCCTGACGATCGACCGGACCTCGCCCGCTCCGCGCACGCGCCGACCCGTGACCATGACGGTCGAGTCGCCGAGCCCCTTTCGCCACTCGCGTCCTCCCGAGGCCACGACCGTGTGCAGCCGGCGCCGTACCGCTCGCATGTGGATGGTCGGTCTGGGCGGCGGCGTGCTCTTCGCCAGCGCCGTGGCGGTGCTCGTCACCTGCCTCGCGACCGCCTGAGCGACGCGATCATCGCTCGAGCGCCACGATGGGCACGAGCATCCGCGCGAGACGCTCGGGGCGCTCCACGTCCTGCGTCGCCAGCCAGCGAGACGCCTGCGCGACCTCCTCGGCACCTGCGCTGGCTCCGACGAGCCGTCCGTGCACGAGGCGCAGCAACGCTGCGTGCAGGGCCATGTCCGCCCCCTCGAAACGCTCCGCGGCGTCTGCGAGGAGCTTCGCGCCCTCTTCGGGACGCCGCTGGGCGATGGCGACCTGTGCGCCGATCGTGCGCGCGATCGCGACGGCCCATGGCACCTTCTCGCGCTCCACCGCGCGCGCGTCGTCCGCGGCGACGGCGACGAGCGACTGACCTCCGGCGTGGCCGCGGCTCGCCGCCGCGAGGGCGCAACGCGCGTGGAGGAAGTGCGCCTCGATGCGCAGGTTCTGGATGCGCAGGAGCAGCGACCGCGTGAGCGTCTTCCAGCTCGTCGAGGCCCGCTCCCACGCCGCCTCGTCGTCGCCGCAGTAGAGGTCGGTCTGGCAGAGCGCGTAGAGCCGGTAGTAGTGCGCGAGATGGAACTCGCCGGCGGGCCACAGCAGCTCCGTCTCGCGGAGCTCTCGGCGCGCCTCGTCGGGCTGATCTTTCGCGAGCAGCACGATGTTGCGCCAGATGCGCAGGTTGGTGCTCGCGAGCACGTCGCCGCGCTCCTCCGCTTCGGGCAGCAGCACCGAGATGCGCGCGTCCATCGCGCGGAGCTCGCCGAGCTGCACGAGCGACACGACCCCGAAGAACTGCGCCGCGGCGAGCTCCCACGCGACGCCGGTGCAGCGTGCGCGCAGCAGCTCTTCGGCACGCGCGCAGAGCTCGCCCGTGTCGCGCCATCGTCCCTGCATGCAGGCCGCGACGCCCGATGTCGTCGCAGCGAGCGCGATGGCGTGCGGGTTGCCGGTGCGGGCGGCGAGCTCCTCCGCGTAGGCGCGCAGCTGCTCGGTCCGCTTCTTCGTCCCGCTGCCGCTCGAGGCGAGCCGCACGGTCTCGAGCGCGAGCCCGCGAGCGACCCGGTACGGCTCGCCCACGTCGAGCGCCAACCGGATGTAGCGCGCGAGGAAGTCGTGACCGCGCACCACGTCGACCAGCGTCAGGCCGGCGGCCGCGGACCACAGGATGTCGAGACGCTCGAGCTCTGCCGCCGGGATACGGGCTTCGCTCCGCTCGACGAAGGTCTGCCCTCGCAAGCGCAGGCGGCCACGCTCGACGAGCAACGATGCGAGCGCGCGTCGGGGCGTCGCGGGGATCTCCATCCCCACCTCGGCGAGCACCTCGCGCAACACGCCGATCCCCTGGGTCACGTGCCCGCTCAGGAGCAGCTGCTCGGCAGCGCGTCGCCGGAGATCGAGCGCCTCCTCGCCATCGGCGTGCTCGCACGCCGACAGGTACGCCGTCGCCGCTTCTGCACCTCGGCCCGCGTTGACGAGCGCGTGACCCAGCTCCACGAGCAAGGCGCGACGCGACGGATCCCCGACCGACCGCATCTCGAGCGCGTGACGGTACAGACGCACGGCGCGATCGAACGCGAGCGCGGAGGCGGCCTGCTCGGCAGCGCGTTGGGCATGCTCGCTGGCACGGTCGAGCTCTCCCGCCGCCTCGAAGTGCTCGGCGATCGCCTCGGCCGCGCCCGGCTCCTCGATCTCGAGCGTCTCCGCGAGGCCGAGGTGGACCTCGCGCAGCGCGTCCGGCGCGATGAGCCCGAGCGCGGTCGCGCGCACTCGGTCGTGATAGGTCTCGATCCGCTCCGCCTCGTCGGCGCCCGCGCGAACGAACCTCCCGTGCTCGAGCGCGAGCAGGCCTGCGCGAGCGACGCCGGGCTCGAGGCCGCCCGCACGCCGGGCCGCGGACAACGTCAGCGGTCGTCCGCTCACCGCGAACACCGACAGGAGCGTCCGTGCAGCCTCGGGGAGCGCGGCCATCCGCGCGCGCAAGACCTCGTCGAGGCTCGTGGGTGACGCGGCGGAGGCGCGCGTCGGGTCGGTTCGCGACGCGGTCACGTAACGAACCAGCTCTTCGAGAAAGAACGGGCTGCCACCCGACTCCGCGGCGATCGAGTGCGCGTCGTCGAACGCGCTCGTGGCGAGGAGCGCAGCCGCCAACGTCTCTCGATCCTCCCGCTCGAGCGGCGCGACATCGAGCTGCCGAAGCTCGCCCTCGCGCTCCGATCGCGACCCCGTCGCCGCCGAGAAGGCGCGAAGGAACGCGCTCGTCGCGGCGTCTTCGGTGCGGTAGCAGGCCAGGAGCAGAAACGCGGGCGCCCCCGGAGAACGAAGCGCCTCCACGAGCAGCGCCGCGCTGTCGGCATCGCCCCATTGCAGATCGTCGATGAAGACGATGGTGGGTGCCTCGTCGGCGATGTTCCTCAAGAGCTGCCGGAACGCGACGAACGCGCGGCGGCGGAGCTCGTGAGGATCGGGCACCTCCGTGCTCACGATGCGTTGCGCGACCGCGTCCACCCTGCGCAGCGTGGGGAAGAGCCGCGCGAGCGCCGCGACGTCCGCGGGCAACATCGGCTCGACCACGTCCGCGGGAAGCGTCGCGAGGTACGACGACAGCGAGTCGACGAGACTGTCGAGCGCCTTGTACGGAACGGACTCGCGCTCGTGGCACCGACCGGCGAGGATCACGACGTCGCGCGTACGCCGCACCTCGCTCAGGAAACGCGCCGCGAGCGCGCTCTTGCCCATGCCGGAAGCACCGTGCACGAGCACCGTGAGGGCCTTGCCCGCGAGCGACGCCGCGAACGCATCGTGGAGCGCGGCCAGGTGCGCTTCGCGCCCCACGAAGAGCGTCGTGGCGCCGGCGCGCGTCCGGGGAACGTGCCGGCGCGCGTGATCATCGGCGACCCCGAGCCGCACGAGCACCGAGGCCGCGCTCGGCCGCCGCTCCGGCTCGATGCGCAGCAGCTCCTGCGCGAGCTCCGCCAGATCCGCAGGAGCGTCGGGCTCGAGGACAGCGACCGGAAGAGGTTCGGCCAGCAGCTTCCTGACGAGCAGCTCGTCCCTCGTCCCCTCGAACGGGAGGTGCCCGGTGAGCGCCTCGTACAGCATCACGCCCACGCTGTACCAGTCGCTCGCTTCGCCGAGCGCGCGGTTTCGCGCCTGCTCCGGAGACATGTACGCGGCGGTGCCGACCACCCGCTGCGACGGTGAGGGGCGATGCAGCCGATCGTCGTCCACCTCCGCGACGAGACCGAAGTCGCAGAGCACGACCCTGCCGCTGCGCGACACGAGCACGTTCGACGGCTTGATGTCGCGGTGGAGCCGACCGCCCGCGTGGAGCGCAGCCACCGCGCTCGCGAGCTGCGGAAGCGCTGCGCGCAGGCGTTCCTCGCGCAGCAACCGCGGCCTCGAGGGCGGACTGCCCCCGCCCGCAGGGACGGCACCACGCGAGCCCGGCCGGAGCGACAACGTCGCCGTCGCGTCGTCGTCGCCCGGTGAGGGCTCGTCGTCGTCCTCACCCGTCGGCCGCACCCACCGCATGAAGTCGCAGCCGTCGACCACCTCCATCGTGAGCAGCCAATCGTCGTCGGCGCAGAGGAGCTCGAAGAGCGTCACGAGGTTCGGGTGCG
>JADZFZ010000440.1 GCA_020854145.1 Deltaproteobacteria bacterium
ACTAGGCCCGCGACGAAGCGGATGGATCGAGGCAACGTTGCGCGATGGCGGCCGGTCGGCGCCTCGTACTACGATGGCCCTCGATGGCGACCGAGCGCAACCGTGCATTGGTGCAGCTCTTCCTGCGCGAGATCTCGGAGAACCGCGCACGCGTCGCCTTCGATCTCGTGGCTCCCGCGGCCCGCATCACGGATCTCTCCCGTGGCCTCGTCAGTGGTCGCGACGACGAGCGGGAGCGATTCCATCGTCTCCGCGTGGCGTTCCCCGACCTGTCGATCGGCGACGTCCGCACGGTCAGCGAGAACAGCAAGATCGGCGTCGCCTACGTGTTGCGCGGCACACACCGCGGACCCTATCAGGGCATCGCGCCGACGGGTCGCCCGGTCGAGACGCGGTGTGCGGCGCTGGTGCGCGTCGCCGACGCGCGCATCGCCGAGATGTCGAGCGTCCTCGAAGGTCGGAGCGTGCTCCGTCAGATCGGCGTGCTGGCGTCGTCCGCAGCCGGTCCGAGCGAGCGACCGCCACCGCCCGAGCCCGAGCCGGCCGCCGTGACCTCGACGTTCTCGCCGGTGACGCGTGAGACCGTTCGCCGGTTCTACGCCGACGTCGTGGGACGCGGCGATCGGGCGGCGCTCGACGAGATCACCGCGCCGGACGTCCTCGACGATCCGCCCCCGCCGCTCGCGCGGAGCACGGGGAGAGAAGGCCTCCACCACAACCTCGAGATGTGGCGCGGCGCCCTCGACGGCTGGCGCGTCGAGGTCCACGACGTGTTGGTCCAGGGAGAGAGCGCGTTCGCGCACGTCAGCTACTCCGGGCACTCTCGCGGAGAGCTGCTCGGTTTTCCCGCGACCGGCCGCCGGATCGCGTGGTCGGCGCTCGAGCTCTTCGACGTCGGTGGCGCCAGGATTCGCAGCCGTCAGCCGATGCTCGATGCGCTGGCGCTCGTCTCCCAGATCGGCGACCCATCCACGCGCCACGCGGGAACACTCCGCCTGTCGGTCATCGGCGACGACGATTGATCCGGCAGACGACGCCTCACGACGCCGCAGCGGGCCGCGGTGACCAGCACCGTCGGCATCGGGCTTCGTAAGCGCCGGCGCCGCCGACGACCACACGGTCCGCGTTCTCGACGAGCCGCTGCGAACGATTCGCGGGCGCTCCGCACCGCGTGCAGACGGCCATCGTCTTGGTGATGTGCTCGGCGGTGGCCAGCAGCGCGGGGATCGGATCGAAGGGACGCCCCTGATAATCCTGGTCGAGGCCCGCCACGATCACCCGCACGCCGCGATCCGCGAGCGTGTGGGCCACCTGCACGATGCCCGCGTCGAAGAACTGCGCCTCGTCGATCCCCACGACCTGCGTCTCGGGTCGAACGCGCTCGAGCAACGCTCCCGAGCTCGGTGCCACCTCGGCCTCGATGGCGGCGGCGCTGTGGCTGACGATGTGCGTCGTGCCGTAGCGATCGTCGATCTCCGGCTTGAACGACTGCACGTGCTGGCGCGCGATCTGCGCGCGGCGGAGCCTGCGAATCAGCTCTTCGCTCTTGCCGGAGAACATCGAGCCGCAGATGACCTCGAGCCAGCCCACGCCCGGGGGTTGATGGAACATCGTGCCTCCCGGGCGCGTGCTAGCTGCTCGTGGACACCACGCAACGCGGGCGTCCGAAAGCGTGGGATCAGCGGCAGGCGCCGCCCGTCTGCTCCTCGCAGGGCTTCAGCATCGCCGTCCGATCGGTGACCGTGCCGGGCTCGAGCGGCACGTTCTCGATGAGGTGCTGGAAGAGCCGCATCGAGCCGCGAAGGCCCGTGACCAGCACGTCGTAGTTGCCGGCCTCGAAGTCGTCCGACTCGAGCTCGACGAAGGCGTCGGTGCAGGCGGCCTCGTTGCTTCCGCCCGGGAACGAGACGGGCGAGTCGTTCTCGTCGAAGGCCTCGACGAAGATCGAGTCCACCATCACGAGCGGGTGATTGCACATCCGGCCGTCGGGGAAGCTCCAGGCGAGACGCAGCGTCGCGGGGATGGGGACGAGGCGCGCGATGGCGGTCGCCGTGCCGCCCTCGGTCACGCGGATGCTGATGTCGCGCACACGGTGCGTCACGATCCCGTCGGAGCTGACGCCCTCGAGGTCCGCCACATAGCTGCCGACCGGAACGCTCTTGACCGAGACCTCGCCCGAGTCCATGCAGGGCGCCTGGCCGGAAGCGAGCTCGCCGTCCTCGTCGTAGATGATGAGGCGCACGGTCGCCAGGTTCGAGTCCGCGCAGGTCCCCGCGATGCCGATCGTGTAGCTGACCGTCACGTTGCCGACCTCGTCGCTGCAGCCGACCAAGGCAGCCGCGGCTACGAGGGCGAATCCCAGCCCACTTACGCGTCGAATCATTCCAAGCCTCCTCTTATGAGCGCCCGCCGCTCTGCGGCGTAACGAGCCCGATGTGGACGGGACCACCGACGCAGTCATTCTGCGGGGCGGCCGCCCTCCGCGTCCAGCCACCGGGTCTCGCCGATGGCGAGGATCCACGGTGCATCGGACATACCGCGATTCGCCTCCGCCCACCAACGTCGTAGTCGCTCGGGAGGCTCCGCGAGCGGCTCGTCGGTGAGCTTGAAGGTGCCCCAATGCATGGCGCAAAGAGTGCGCGCCCCCAAGTCGAGCGCAGCTTGCCCCGCTTGCTCGGGGTTCATGTGCTGAGGACCCATGAACCACTGCGGGTCGTACGCACCGATCGGCAAGAGCGCGTGCGAGATGCCCGGGTATCGCCTGCCGATCTCGAGGAAACCGTCGAAGTACGCCGTGTCGCCGGCGAAATGGATGCGTGCGCCCGGGCCGTCGAGCACGAAGCCGCCCCACAACGTGTCGTTGTGATCCAGCAACCCGCGTCGCGACCAGTGCTTGGACGGCACGAACGAGATGCGCACGTCGCCGAGCGTGGTGTCGGTCCACCAGTCGAGCTCGCGAACGTCGCGGAATCCGAGGGTGCGGAAGAAGCGACCGAGCCCGAGCCCACACATCACGACGACATCACGGTCGAGGCGCGCGATGGTGGGCGCGTCGAGGTGATCGCGATGGTCGTGCGAGACGAGGAGGCCATCGACCCGCGGCATGTCGGAGGCACGTACCCCGGGCGCGACGTTGCGTGCCAGTCCCGGGCCGAGGCTGTTCGACCAGACCGGGTCCGTCAGGAAGGTCGCGCCGCCGAGCTGGACGATCCAGCTGGCGTGTCCCACCCACGTGAGCGTCGGGCGCCCGTGGTTCGCGCGTAACGCGCTGCCATCGTTGTCGATCACGGGAACGACGGCGCGCGACGGCGCGCGACGGCGCCGTCCCGCGACCCGGTCTACGACCGCCCACTTGAGCACGCGCGGGAAGTCGCCCGGCGTGACCGATGGTTCGCGATCGTGGAAACGGTTGGACACGCCCACGAGTGTCTGCGGGCAAGTGGCGACGAGGTCAAGACGTGGTGGCCGACGATGAGGGAGGCCGGAAGACCCAGCGCCAGATCGGGTAGCTGACACAAGCGAAGACGACGAATGTGCCCACGGGCCGCGCGAGCGCATAAGGGACGCGCAGCCAGATTGCCAGCACGTGGAAGGCCAGTGCGTTGAGCGCGAGGGTGAGCCCTTCGGCGAGGACGAACAACACCGCCTGTCGACGCCAATCGGCGCGCTGCGCGCCACGCGCTGCGAAGGCGAAGTGGCGGTTGCCGACGAACTGCGCGACGGCTCCTCCGATCAGCGCCGGCACGTTGGCGAGCGCAGGTGCGACGTGCAGGATCTCCACGAGAAACAGGAGGATCGCGAAGTCGACGAGGGTCGCGATGGCTCCGGTCAGAGCGCTCTTCGCAAAGGTCCAGACCGAGGTCCAGGCATTCCAGCAGCGTAGGGCGAAGCGCATCGGGGCACCTCCGTACAGGTGCTCTGCAACAGTCGAGCCGTCCGGCCAGTTTTCTGGCGCGAGCGCCTCGACTCATCGCGACCGTGCGCGCGTCGAGGTGGGGGCGTGCCTGGCCTCGAGCGCATCGAGGTGCGCTCGAGCGCTCGATGCCCACGGACCATCCGAGCCTCCGAGCGCGAGGTACGCGCGCCACTGATCGGCGGCGCGGCGCTCGTCGCGGACTCGATCGGAGTCCGTCGTGGCGAGGGCGGCGCGCGCCTCGTATCCGAGCGCGAAGTAGTAGAGCCCGTCGTGCTCGGGGACGAAGAAGACGCCCGGGTCTCGCAGCGCCTGCATGGTGTGCTCGGGATCACGCGGGTCGCTCGTCAAGGCGCGCTGGGCGGCCTGCAGCGCCGCCTGCGCACGGCCCGATCGGTCGAGCGCGACGGCGAGACCCCAGATGCCGAGCACGTTGAGCCCTTCGCTCACCTCGATCGAGATCTCGTAATGGCGGATCGCCTCGTCGAGCCTGCCGAGGCTCATGAGGGTCTCGGCGAGGTTGGAGTGCGTGATCGTCGTCAGGCTGCCCTGCTCCTCGATCGCGAACCGAAGCGCGCGCTCGTAGGCCTCGATGGCTTCCGCGAATCGCATGCGCCTCGTGAGCACCACTCCTTGGCGGAAACCGACGGCGGCTGGCTCGTAGGTCGGGTCCACCACCTGGAGCCGACCGAGCAGCTCGAGCGCCTCCCGGTCGCGCGCCTCGGGATCCGATCCATCCGAGATCGACAGCGCTTCGGCCAGATCGAAGAGGATCGACGGCTCCTCGGGCGCCAGGCGATTCGCACGACGAAGGGCGCGGACGGCTCCGTCGAGCAACACGTCGCGCGCGTGCGAGACCTGCGACGACGACGCTTCGCGCAGGAGCGTGCGGCCTTCGAGCTGCAACCGCGACGCCCGGCGCAGCTCGGGTCGGCGGACGGTGCGCCAGAACGGCGAGGAGCTGCGTCGCGACGGTGTGATGGATGTCTGCGCCCGTGCCGGCTCGGTCCGAGCCCACGCGACGATGCCCAGGTGGCAGACCATCGCGACCTGCGCGATCCGCGCGAGCGCCCGTGCGCAGCGATGCCGAGGTCCGGTCACCATTCGGTCGGTCGTGGTCGCGGCGGTGTGGGAGCCCTTCGGTCCGTCGGACGGCCCGGTCGTACGGGCGGAGCGGTAGGCTCCGCAGCGCGCGTGAATCGAGGAGCGATCGTGCGCGCGATCTCGCGGTCTCGGGTCGCCCACGGTCCGCCGTGGCTCGACGCGCGCTCCCACAGCGTCGTCGGCGTGTCGGCTCCGGGCATCGGCGTCGCGTCGGGATCCATCGCGCGCACCGCGCGGCGTGCGGCCTGCTCGGCTTCGGAGAGACCCATGTTGACGAGCTGCCCGTCGGAGAGCGTGCGTGCGCCGCGGAGGATCTGCGCGAGCTCGGCCTCGTGACCCGCGCGAGCGAGCGCGACCGCCAACCCACACCGCACCCGCGGGTCGCGCGGCAAGGTGCGAAGCGCATCGCGGTAGTGCGCGAGCGCTGCGCCGAGACGATCGGTCGCATTCGCCATGAGCAGATCAGCGAGGATGCGCTGGAGATCCGCGCGCGCGTTGCTCGGAGGGAACCGAGCCACTGCTCGCTCCGTGACCGCGAGCGCGAGGGCGGGATCGCCGTGCCGGGCGGCCGTCGTCGCCACGGCCTGTGCCAGCGCAGGTTCGTCGAGCGCTCGCCGGTCGGCGTCGAACGCGCGTCGGAACGCGCTGGTCGCGTCCGCCGCGCGACCGGATGCGAGCAGCACCTGCCCGTGCACCACGTGCGCCTCGGGGCGTGCCGGCAGACGCGATGTCGCGCGTGCGGCGAAAGTGGCGGCGTTCGCGAGATCGTTTCGCCCGAGCAGACGGCGCGCTTCCTCGACCTCGCGACGATATGCGCGCAAGCCGGGCACTCGGACGTCGCCCCAGAACTCCGACTGCGCGAGCGCGGGCGACGAGGTGCCGGTCGCGATGACGAAGCTGGCGAGGCAGACGCTCCGAAGACGCGCGAACCCACGGATCACGCCGACAGCGTGTGCGCAGCAGGGGCGTCGATCAACGCTTCTCTCGCGCGGCGCGACACCGGGCTGGCTCGCCGCACGGAGCGAGGACACAATGGCCGCCCGCTGCAGGCCAGCCGCGGCGATCAGGAGGCCACGTGAGCGAGACGACCGAACGTCATGGAGGCGACCTCGTCGCCGAGGTGCTCGAGCGAGCCGGGATCCGGCACGTCTTCACGCTCTGCGGCGGCCACATCTCGCCCATTCTGGTGGGCGCGAAGCGGCTCGGGATGAAGGTCGTCGACGTCCGCGACGAGGCCGCTGCCGTCTTCGCCGCCGACGCAGTCGCGCGGATGACCGGGATCCCGGGCGTCGCGGCGGTGACCGCGGGTCCCGGCGTGACCAACGCCCTGACGGCGATCAAGAACGCGCAGCTCGCGCAGTCTCCCGTGATCGTCTTCGGCGGTGCGACGGCCACGCTGCTGAAGGGTCGCGGCGCGCTGCAGGACATCGACCAGATCTCGCTCGTGCGCTCGGCGGTGAAGTGGTTCGCGTCCATCAAGACGTTGCCCGCGCTCGCGCCGGCCGTCGAGAAAGCGGTGCGCATCTCGCAATCGGGAGTTCCGGGGCCGGTCTTTCTCGAGGTTCCCGTGGACCTGCTCTACCCCGAGTCGATCGTCCGCAAGTGGTACATCGAAGAGAGCGGCGTGAAGAAGTCGAAGAGCCTCGGCTCGCGCGCGCTCGGGCTCTACCTCGAAGGGCACCTCTATCGGCAGTTCAGGATGCCCCGTGTCCCCGTGCCCGACGTCGACCTCCCCGAGCTGGCGGTGCCCTTCGGCGACGATGCCGAACGCGCGCTCGCAGAGACCGCCGAGCTCCTCCGTCGCGCGGAGCGACCGGCGCTCGTCGTGGGCAACCAGACGATGGCGGGCGTACGCGATCCCGCTCCGCTCGCTCGCGCGATCGGCGACCTGGGGATCCCGGTGTGGCTCGGCGGCAGCGCGCGCGGGCTGCTCGGGCGCCACCATCCGACGCAGTTCCGGCACGCGCGCGGCAACGCGCTCAAAGAAGCCGACGTCGTCGTGGTCGCCGGGTTCCCGTTCGACTTCCGTCTGAAATACGGGCTCGGCATCGGATCCAAGGCGAAGCTCGTGTCGGCGAACCTCTCGCGGCGCGAGCTGCGCAAGAACCGACGACCCGACGTCACGGCGCACGTTCACGCCGCCGAGTTTCTCCAGCGTCTGTCGCGCAGGGTCGGCAGCCCGGGCGCGGGACGGTGGGACGCGTGGCTCGACGTCGTGCGCAAACGCGAGGCGGCGCGCGACGCCGAGATCGCGGCGCAGGCCAAGCCCGATGGAGAGCTCGTCGATCCGCTCCATCTCTTCCTGCGTCTCGAGGAGAAGATGGCCGACGACGCGATCCTCGTCGTCGATGGCGGCGACTTCGTCGCGACGGCCGCGTACACGCTGCGGCCGCGCGCACCTCTTTCCTGGCTCGATCCGGGCGTGTTCGGAACGCTGGGCGTCGGCGGAGGGTTCGCGGTGGGGGCGGGCACGTTGCACCCGAAGCGCGAGCTGTGGCTGCTCTACGGAGACGGCTCGAGCGCGTACAGCCTCGCCGAGATCGACACGTGTGTGCGTCATGGGCTCGCGCCGATCGCCGTGATCGGTACCGACGCATCGTGGGCGCAGATCGCGCGCGATCAGGTGGACCTGCTCGGCGACGACGTCGGCACGACGCTGGTCCGAACCGACTATCACGTCGTCGGCGACGGTTATGGCGGCAAGGGTCTCCTCTTGAAGGACCCCAGCAAGGTCGACGAGACGCTCGACGAGGCCATCGCCATCGCGCGCAGCGGCAAGCCCGTCGTCATCAACGTCCACATCGCGCGGACCGACTTCCGCAAGGGCTCGATCTCGATCTGAGCCGCGGAGCCCGGGCCTGGCTCCTCTCCTCGCATCGGGAGGGGCCGGGGGGTGCGGTGCGCGCGCGAGCGCGGACGGGAGCTGCTAGGTGCTGGCCTCGGCGTCGTCGGCGCTCTGTGCCTTGAGCGCGTGGCCGCGGACCATCGGGTCGCTCAGATACGTCTCGGTCAAGCGCTTGCGCGCGAACCATGGGAGCAGGCGAAAGGGCGCGGCCAGCACGTCGAGGAATCCGAGCACGGCCTTGGTCGCGTACGACTCGCCGACGAGCGCCACGCGCGCCGCAGGGCCGATGGACGCGAGCGGACGATCCAACACGCCGATGCGCCGCAACCGGATCTCGGCGTTCTTCACGACGTGTGCGACGAACGCGGGGATCTGCCGCAAGAGCGGATGCTCCGGAGGCATCTTCTTCTCGAGATAGCGGCCGAACCGCGAGACCACCCACAGGCTCATCAGACACGTTCCGAGGAGCCTGCGCCGCAGGGCAGGCCGACTCTCGATGGCGGCCTTCGTGCGCCGCTCGCCGAACGCCACGTGAGACTCCTCTTGGCGCACGCCGCGCTTGAGGATCGCGACGATCTCGGGGTGCTCGACCGTGTCGATGAGCGCGTAGAAGGCCTCGAGCACCAAGCCCTCGCCGAGCGCCATCTCGAGCGCGACGTGCTCTTCGAAGGTGCTCG
Source organism: Deltaproteobacteria bacterium (assembly GCA_020854145.1). GTDB lineage: Bacteria > Myxococcota_A > Polyangia > Polyangiales > JADZFZ01 > JADZFZ01. Next base: position 8,540 of record JADZFZ010000440.1, read on the forward strand.
GCATCATGCCCGTCGCCAGGAACCGGATCGCGGGGTGTGCCGGTTGCGCTTCGACCCCGAGGATCTCGAGGATTCGGAGGAAGTTGCCGACGTGCTGCATCTCTTCGAGCGACTGCCGGGCGAAGAATCGCGCCGCATCGAGATCCGGGGCGTTGTAGAGCCAGTGCCCGACCTGGATGCCCGTGACCTCGCCGTAGAGGAACTGCTGCACGGCGAACGCGATCACGTCGCGATCGGCGACCGGGTCGAGCTTCGCGCCTCCGAAATCGAAGCGCATCTCTTCGCGACTGAGGAGCATCCGGATGGGATAGCCGGTGGGCCGCGCCCGGCAAGCGGGGTGCGCGTCGGTCAGAGCCGAAAGTCGTCGGCGCACGCACGCCGCATCGCGCGATTGAGGCAAAGAGCCTTGGTGGGCGACCCGATGTGCTCGCACTCGGCGGGCTCGACACGCGGTCCGAAGGGGTCCAGCACGTAGTGCCCCGCACGAATGGGAGCGCGACCCGGGACCTCGAAATCGAGCACCGTCATGCGACCCAGCTGGACACAGCAATTGGCGTCGCAGAGCCCCGTGAAGACGAGGTGCCCCGCATCGTCGGACACCACGACGGCGGACTGCCAGCCCCGGTCCTGCATGATGCGCGACGAGTAATAGAGATTCTCGTCGGTGTGCTCGGCGAGCGGCTCGAGCACGATGTCCGAGTCGGCCACGCCGCGTGCGATCAGGAGCGAGCGGAGCGACTCGGCTTCGACGTGCTCGTTCGCGACCGCGGCGCCCGTCACGATGAATCGGTTGCCGAGGCCTGCCGAGGAGAGCGCCACTGCGAAGTCCGCGCGCGTGGTTTGGCAGCGCGAAGGCGAGCCGTCGGCCTCCGACGGGCAACCCAGCACGACGATCGCGTCGTGCCCGGCGTGGATGCACGCGCTCGCCGTCTCCCACGCGCCGTACGGGTTGGGCGGAAACAGGCCGGGGTACTGGTCGACCATCGACGGTACGGGGCATTCCGTGACGGGATCGGTTGCAGGTCCGGCGTCGGCCGCCATCGCGTCGGTTCGAGCGCTCGACATGTCGAGCGCTGCGTCCTCGTCGGGCGCCGTTGCATCCGACGTCACGCGGTTTGCGTCCGGCGTCGCGTCGCGTGGAGCGAACGCATCGATGGACGGCTCGTTCGCGTCGCCGGCAACTCGGGCGTCCGGAGCCGATCCGTCGGTGGCCATGTCGGGCTGTCCGCCGCCGCCGCCGTCGCCGCCGCAGCCGAGCACCAGCACGGCGCCCAAGACGACCACGGACGAGACGCGCATGTGTGGAGACTACATTCCCTCCGGGCCCGCGCTCGACGCCATACTGATCGCCGTGCGTCCCGTGGACTCGGCCGAGCTGGTCGTCGTCGGCGCCGGCTCGTCGGGCGCAGTGATCGCCTCACGCGTCTCGGAACGCTCCGACCGCGAGGTGCTCCTGCTCGAAGCCGGGCCCGACTACCCGCCCGACGTTCCGCTTCCCCGCGATCTCGCCGACGGGACGCGCAACTCCTGGCGGCGCCACGACTGGCGATACTCCCACTCGCCGACACCCGGCCAGATCGCGTTCGTCTATCCACGCGGCAAGGTCGTCGGCGGGTCGTCCGCGGTCAACACGTGCATCGCATTGAGGGCTCAGCCGCACGATCTCGACGAATGGGATCTGCCCGTTTGGAGGTGGGAGCGGTGCCTTCCCTATTTCCGCCGGCTCGAGCGCGATCTCGACTTCGACGGCCCGATTCACGGGCGCGATGGGCCGATTCCGATTCGCCGCCACACGGTCGGCGAGCTCGCGCCGTGGCAGTCCGCGTTCGTCGAAGCGTGTCGCGGGCTCGGCTTCCGTGATTGCCTCGACATGAACGATCCCGTGGCGGAGCCCGGCGTCGCCGCGCACCCGATGAACAAGATCGACGGGATTCGCATGAGCGCCGCCCGTGCGTACCTCGACGCCACGGTACGGGCTCGCCCGCAATTGCGGATTCGAGCGGACACCCACGTCCGGCGGGTTCTGGTTCGAAATCGGCGCGTCTACGGAGTCGAGGTGCAATCGCTCGACGGCGACGTCCAGTGGATTGCAGCGCGGAAGGTCGTGCTCGCCGGTGGTGCGATCGGGACTCCGTTGATCCTCTTTCGGAGCGGTATCGGGCCGGACGAGCAGCTATGCCGGATCGGTGTCGAACCGATCTGCGTGCTCCCTGGGGTGGGCAGAAGGCTGCTCGACCATCCGGGTGCTGCCATCTTCCTCTTGCCGCGTGGAGGCGCGTCCTCTTTCCGCCATCCGCTCATTCAGACCGTGCTGCGGTTCGACTCGAACGGAAGCGACACGCGCAACGACATGATGCTCCAACCGGGGAGCTTCGTTCCCATCCACCCGCTGCTCACGCTTCCAGCGGTGTCTCTCATGTGTGCCGTCGGCAAACCGAAGGGCCACGGGACGCTCGTCGTCGAGAGCGCCGACGTGCGTGCGAAACCGCGGATCGACTCCCAGTTCCTGCGCAACCCGGACGATCACGCTCGCGCGGTCGATGCGATCGAGCTTGCCTATCGCTGCGCGAGCACACCCGTCATGCGAGCGATCGCGCGCTTCATCTGGCCCAGGGAGGCGACGCTCCGTGACCGGGATGCGCTGGGACGATGGATCTTCCGCAGCTGCGGCTCCGGATACCATCCGTGCGGCACGGTGCCGATGGGTCACACCGCCGACCCGAACGCCGCGACCGACGACCACGGGCGCGTCCGGGGCATCGACGGGCTCGTCGTCGCCGACGCGAGCCTCATGCCGACCATCCCGAGCGCGAACACCAACCTCACGGTCCTCATGATGGGTGAACGATTCGGCGAGTGGCTGCGCGACGGCTCGGACCTCTGAACGGCAGAGGTGCGCACCGGACGCACGGGGGCGCACGGATTTCGCCGGTGGCTCAGGATCCGAACGGGTTGCGGGCGTGGACGTCCGAGAGATCAAGAAACGGACCGGCACCTTGCGGGCATGGAGCCTGCTGCTCAGACCTGCATGCGACCCGCCGAACGAATGACGGTTGGAGATCTGTGCACGCGCGAGGTGGTGGTGACGGATGGCGATCTACCCATCCAGGACGCCGCGCGCCTGATGCGGGATCGACACGTGGGCAACGTCGTGCTGGTCGAGCGAAGGCCCGACGGCTCGGCCGTTCCGAAGGGAGTGATCACGGACCGCGATCTCGTCGTGGGCGTGCTGGCGCTCGACCTCGAGCACATCGCGGGGCTCAAAGTGCGCGACATGGTGACGGCGCCCGTCGTGACGTCGAAGGCGGACGTGTCGCTCGCGGAGGCGATCGCGACGATGACCGCGAACGGCGTACGCAGGCTGCCGGTGGTCGACTCGTCGGGCGCGCTCGTCGGGATCCTGACGGCCGACGACGTGTACGAAGCGCTGGCCGAGCAACTGAGCCTCGTCGCGAGCGTCGCCACCTACCAGCAACGACGCGAGCGCCGATCGCGCAAGTGATCGGCCGGGACCCGCGCACGCCGCCACCCACTGCCCCTCCCATTCGAGGTGACTCATGCAAGTACGCGACGTCATGACTCGCGCAGTCGAGGCGATTGGCCCCGATACGTCGCTCGTGGAAGCCGCTCGATTCATGCGCGACGAGTCCATCGGATTTCTTCCGGTGCTCGAGGAAGGTCGATTGGTCGGCGTGATCACCGATCGCGACATCACCGTGCGTGCGACCGCCGACGCGCTGGATGCCCAGAGCACGCGCGTCGGATCGGTGATGACGAAGCCCGTCGTCACGATCTCCGAGAGCGAGAGCATCTACGAAGCGGACGCCCTGATGGAGCGCCACACGATCCGTCGCCTCGTGGTGCTCGATGGGCGTGGCGCCTTGTGTGGCGTGCTCAGCCTGGACGATCTCGCGGTGTTGCCGGATCGCGAGAAGGACTCGATGGTCGAGCCGTAGCGCTCCACACGACCGCGACGCGCGCGATCGACCGTCCGCGCGTCGCGAGCTGGAGCCAGGCGGCCGCGACAGCAATCGGCAATTACGTCGAGAACGACGACGGCCAATCTCGTTCGCTTCTCGTACAAGGTCGACCCGAGCATCACCGATTCGCTCGGGAGCCAATCGGCCGCAATTCGGGTCGCAATCTCCGAGCGGGCCACCGGATTCGAACCGGCGACTTGCCATTCGCGCGGGCGTCTCGGTCGCGTCCATCGACAACGTCATTCACGGCGAGTGCCGAAGGTGTCTCGCGTTCGCTGGTGGTGTGCCACCGTTCCACGCTGCGCTCTCTGCCGACCCGACGTGTCGGGGTCACTGTGCGGTCGGCCAGGCTCACGACGGCCGTGCTACGTTCTCCACCACGGGCCGCCCTGCTTCGAGGCCCACCGAGCCGGACCGGCAACACTGAGAGGACGTTCGAGTGTCGCGCCACGTGCGAGTCGAGTTCGAAGTGCCCGAGGATCTCATCGATCCTTCGGTCAGCGACGCCGACCTCGCGCGCGCTGCGAAGGAAGACTTCGTCCTTAGGCTCTTCCGAGAGCGCCGGCTCAGCTCGGGAGGCGCGGCCGAGGTTCTCGGGATCACGCGGCGTGACTTTCTCGACCTCCTAGCCGCTAGAGGTTCGCCGTATCTCGATCTCACTGCGAACGAGCTCGACGAAGAGATCGAGGCAGGCCGCGCGCTCGCGAGATCGGCGCGTTCGTAACCTCGCGGTGGCGTCGTGATCGCCGTCGCTGACTCGTCTCCGCTCATCGCGCTCGCGAGCATCGGGAGACTCGATCTCCTCCCGAGACAGTACGAGAGCGTGGTGATCCCGCCTGCGGTCTACCGCGAGGTGGTCCTCGAGGGGAACGATCGCTCCGGCGCCGCGGAGGTGGGTCAGGCGACGTGGGTTCGCGTTGTGCCGCTCGAGGAACCTGCACAGCTCGAGCAGATCCGCGAGCTCCGCGCGGCATACAGCGGCCTGGGCTCCGGCGAGATCGAAGCCGTGCTCCTCGCGTCGCTCCTGGGGGCGGACGAACTGTTGATGGACGACCCGCGGGGACGGCAGTTGGCGCGTCTGCGTGGCGTGCGAGTTGTCGGCACCATCGCGGTCTTGGTCGCCGCTCACGATCGCGGTTGGACTGGCGACCCTGTACCGGAAGTGGAGCGTCTTGCGGACCAAGGCTTTCGCGTCAGTCGCGCGACGCTGGACGATCTCCCACGCAGATTCCGCCCGTAGCAATTGCGCCGGAACGACGACGGCCGATTCGCCCATGAGCGAATCGGCCGCTATTCGTAGCGCAATCTCTGAGCGGGCTACCGGATTCGAACCGGCGACTTGCAGCTTGGGAAGCTGCCACTCTACCAGCTGAGTTAAGCCCGCAGCGACCTTCGGCTTACCGAGGTTCGCTTCGGGCGTCAAGGTGTGCGCGTGGGCTCGCGGTCGGCGCTGCGGCAGGCGCGATCGAATGTGGGGTGTCCGGCGGGTGCGACCTCGTCGTCGTCGCGGGGGACGCAGGGGGCGCAGAGGGTGGCGAGGCCGCCGTGTGCGCACAGGGCGCGTCGGGCGGTCTCGCGGGCTGCGGGGTCGTCGGGGAGTCCGGGGCCGCGGTCTTGGAGGGCGTTGCGGCG
>JADZFZ010000441.1 GCA_020854145.1 Deltaproteobacteria bacterium
GGCAGGAACCGATCGACCGCGTCCTGCGACGGCACGGCCGTCGGCATCATCGTGTGCGACAGGATGAAGGCGTCCTGACAGACCATCACCGGCAGGAGCACGCGCGCGTCCTCGCCGAGGCGATACGCGGCCAGCAACGTGTCGAGCACCTCCTGGTTGTCCTCGCAGTAGAGCTGCACCCAGCCCGCGTCGCGCAGGGCGAGCGTGTCGCCGTGATCGACCCAGATGTTCCAGGGAGGCCCGAGCGTGCGGTTGACCGCCATCATCACGACGGGCAGCCGATAGAACGCGGCGACGAAGACGTTCTCGGTCATGTACGCGAGACCGTTCGACGACGACGCGGTGAAGGACCGCGCCCCCGCGAGCGAGAAGCCCAGGCAGACGGCCATCGCGCTGTGCTCGCTCTCGACGCGCACGACGTGCCCCTTCTCGATGTCTTGCTCGCAGAGCCGCTCGATGCACTCGGTCTGCGGCGTGATGGGGTAGACGCCGCTGCCGAAGCCGCGGCCGGTCCGGTTGGCGCGTGCCGCGAGCGTGGCTGCGGTCGCGGCGGCGTGGTTGGCGCTGAGCAGCTGGGTCGTCACGACGCGCTCATCTCCATGGCTTTGCGCGGACACTCGGTCACGCAGATCCCGCAGCCTTTGCAGTACGTGTAGTCGACCTCGTAGCCGAGCTCCTTGCGGCGGATGATCCCTTCGGGGCAGTAGACGAGGCACGTGTCGCAGCGCGTGCACTCGCCGCACGAGAAGCAGCGGTGGGACTCGAGCGCGTCGCCGAGCCCGAGGCTCACCTCGTCGAAGCCCGAGAGTCGCGCGGGGACCGGGACGAGCCGATCGAGCGTCGGCGCCGATCGCGCGAAGTGATCGAAGCGGATGTCCGTCGCCGGCACCGCGGTCGCTCGGTCGGGCCGGACCGGCACCACGACGTCGTCGCCGAGCGCACGGAGCGCGAGGGCGGCCGCGCGCCGGCCGTCGCCGATGGCGTGCGCCACGGTGCCGTCTCCCGTGTTGACGTCGCCGGCGGCGAAGACGGAGAGCGGCTGCTCGCCCAGGAAGAAGCGGCCCCTGCGCAGCGTCCAACCGGGCGGCACGAGCGACAGATCGGCCGACTGGCCGAGCGCGAGCAGCACCGCGTCGCACCGCAGCTCGAAGGTCCGGTCGGTGGTGATCGGGCTGCGCCTGCCCGACGCGTCGGCAGGGCCGAGCTCGACGTCCGCGAGCACCACCGCGCTCACGATGCCGTCGCCGACGAAGCCCGCAGGCGCCGCCAGGAACCGGAAGCTCACGCCCTCGTGCTCGGCGGCCTCGACCTCCTCCGCGATCGCCGGCAGCTCGGCGCGGCTGCGCCGGTAGGCCACCGTGACGCTCGCAGCGCCTGCGCGGAGCGCGCCGCGCGCGCAGTCCATCGCCGTGTTGCCGCCGCCGAGCACCACGACGTGCCCTGTGATCTCGTTCGACGCTCGCCCCTCACCCCGACCCTCTCCCCGTTGGGGAAGAGGGAGCGTTTCCCCGATTCTCGCCGAGCCGCCGACGTTGAGCCGATGAAGGAAATGGATGCCCTGCTCGATGCCTCCGAGCCCGCTGCCGGGCACCTCCAGGCGTCGCAGCCGCTGCAGGCCCGTGGCCACGATCACCGCGTCGTGCTCGAGGGCCAGCGCCGCGAGCCCTTCGCGGTCGAGGAAACGTCCGAGGCGCGTCTCGACGCCGAGGGCCAGCACCGCTTCGACCTCGCGCCGCAGCACCTCGCGCGGCAGACGGTATGTGGGGATGCCGGTGTGGAGCACGCCGCCGAGGGCCTGCTCGCCGTCGTGGATGACGACCGCGTGCCCGAGCTTCGCGAGCTCGTAGGCCGCGCTCAGCCCCGCGGGCCCGCCGCCGACGACGGCGATCTTGCGTGGCGTCGCGGCCTTCGCCGGCTCGCGCACCGCGACGTCGTAGCGGTCCGCGGTCCAGCGCTCGAGCGCGCGGATGTTGACCGAGCCGTCGTACTCGCGGCGGTTGCAGCCCTCCATGCAGAACGCCGGGCAGACGCGCCCGCAGACCCCGGCGAGCGCGGTGGTCCGCGACAGCACCACGGCGGCCTCCGGCTCCCTCTTGGTCGCGAGCGCCTGCACGAAGCCGATCACGTCGTTGCCCGCCGGACAGAAGGCGTTGCACGGCGCCAGGTGGTGCGTGTAGCGCGGCAGCTGCGTGCGCCACGCGCCGGTGCGCAGGCCCGTCGGCGCGCCCTCGACGTGCGACACGAGGGGCAGCACCTCGGGGCGCGAGGCAGGGCTCGCCGCGCGCGCGGACGCGGCCCCCTCTTCGGGCTTGCGCGCGAACCCGATCCGAACGGCATCGTAGGCCTCGCGCGCCGCCGGCAGGTTGCTCTCGAAGCCGAGGTGGCGATAGGCGTCCTCGAGCGCGGCGATCGGCAGCTCGAGCGCGCGAGCGAACGCGCCGGCGATCGTCGTGTTCACGATCACGACCGAGCGCGTGCCGATCTGATGGCGGCGTGCGATCGCGGTCGCGTCGACGGTGGCCACGCGATGCCCTGCGAAGCGCTCGGTGAAGGCCGCCGGCGGCTCCGGCGTGTTGAGCAGCAGCGTGCCGCCCGGGCGCAAGCCGGCGACCACGTCGTCGCCGAGGAGCGTGGGATCGAGCACGAGCAGGTGGTGCGGCTCGTAGACCTTGTTGCGGTTCGTGATCGGCCGGTCGCTGACGCGCGTGTACGCGCGCACCGGAGCGCCCGAGCGCTCGCCCGCGTAGTCGCCGAACGTCTGCACGCTCTTGCCGAGGTCGGCGTAGAGCGCGGCGATGATCTTCGCGCACGTGACACCGCCCTGGCCGCCGCGACCATGTAGACGGATCTCGAGGTCATCGCTCGTGGGGGCGACGGTCATGCTCGGACCCTACGTCCGCGCATCCATCCTCCGCGCGCGCGCGCGCAATCGTGTGCGCACGCGGAGTTGCGCGAAGTCACCCAGCGAGTCGACCGGGCGCGGACCGATCGGCGAGGACGCGCCCGGCGAGCATCCAGAGGCCGGCGTCTACCTTCGGCGCGTGTAGCGGGCCTCCATCACGGGCTGCCAGCGCACGCCGTCCTTCGACGACGACATCTCGAACGTGTACTTGCCGCTCTCGGGGAAGCGGTAGACGTAGCGGCCTCCGCCCGTGGGCGACGCGCGCTCGAAGGTCAACGTGTCGCCCTCCCACGTGCCGTAGACCGGGACCTCGCTGGTCGGCGATCCGCAGTCGAACCAGTGCATCGTGTACTTCTTCGCCTCCGGGTCGTAGCCGTAGACGCCGTGCCCCGTGAAGGCGACGACCTCGCCGACGCGCTGCTCGTAGTCGACCAACAGGTAGAACCCGCCGAGGGCCATCCGCGATCGCGTCGTGCTCGTCGCGGTCCCGCCGCTCGGCGCCCAAGGCGACGGCATCATCGTCTCTTCGCCCGTCCACTCGCCTGCCAAGCGCTCGAGCTTGGCGTGCGCCTCCGTCGGCTGCGGCATCTCCATCTCGTCCTCCCTGGCTGCGCTCGCTGCGCAGAGCGGGCCCCCTGGCCCGGTCGTCGAGAGGCCTACCACGCTCGGCCCGCGCGCCGCTGCGACGGGGGTCACGAAACGTGACCCGCCGGTCGCTCGCGGGTGGCTCGTCGTGGGCTCGGCAGGCGCGATGCGCTCTGGCACGCTGGTTGAGATGGCTTCCCGCGTGGCACGCGTGCTCGTGGTCGACGACGACCGGTCCATCCGGCGGACGCTCGAGAAGCTCCTGACGTCGCAGGGCTACGCCGTGAGCACCGCGGCCACGGGACCCGAGGCGGTCGCGACCATGCGCGACAGCGACGTGATGCTGCTCGATCTCGGGCTGCCCGGGATGGACGGGATGGAGGTGCTCGAGCGCGCGATGGGCGACGAGGTGCACCCCGCGGTCGTGGTCATCACGGCGCGCGACGACATGCAGAGCACGGTGCGTGCGATCCAGCTCGGTGCGTACGACTACCTGGTCAAGCCGCTCGACGTCGCGCTGCTCGACGCGACCGTCCGCCGCGCGATCGAGTCGCGCGACGCGATCGACAACGCGCGCCGCCTGAGCGACTCCGACGAGCCACGAGCGGATGCCAAGCGCACGCTCGTCGGCAAGAGCGCCGCGGTACGCACGCTCTACAAGACCATCGGTGCCGTCTCGACGACGCGCGCGTCCGTGCTGGTGACGGGCGAGTCGGGAACGGGCAAAGAGCTCGTCGCGCGCGCCATCCACGACGCGAGCGCGTCGCGGGGCGAGCCCTTCGTCGCCATCAACTGCACCGCGTTCGCGCATGGGCTGCTCGAGAGCGAGCTCTTCGGCCACGTGCGGGGCGCGTTCACGGGAGCGGTCGCCGACAAGCCCGGCCGCTTCGAGCTCGCCGGTGCGGGCACCTTGATGCTCGACGAGATCGGCGAGATCCCGCTGGATCTGCAGGCGAAGCTGCTGCGCGTCCTGCAGGAGCGCACCTTCGAGCGCGTCGGCAGCGCGCGCCCCATGCCGCTCGCCGCGCGCATCGTCGCGGCCACGCACCGCGACCTCGCGTCGATGGTGCGCGACGGCACGTTCCGCGAGGACCTCTACTGGCGGCTCAAGGTCGTCGAGGTGCACATCCCGCCGCTGCGCGAGCGACGCGAGGACATCCCGTTGCTCGTCGAGACGTTGCTGGCGCGCATCGCCGTCGAGCTGCACAAACGCGGGCGCTTCGTGGCCGACGACGCGCTCGCGCTGATGCTGCGCTACGACTGGCCGGGCAACGTGCGCGAGCTCGAGAACGCGCTCACGCGTGCGGTCGTGCTCGCGAAGGGCGAGGTGCTCGAGGCTGCGCTCCTACCCATCGCGGCCGCAGCGAGCGGGTCGGATGGGGGCGATTCCGAGCGCACCGCCGGGCCCGGCGAGGGCGACCCTCCGACGCTGCGCGACGTGGAGCGGGCGCACGTCGAGCGCGTGCTCGCGCACACCGGATGGAACAAGCGGCGCGCGTGCGCGCTGCTCGACATCAGCCGGCCGACGCTCGATCGGAAGATCGAGGAGTTCAGGCTGCGAAAGCCCGACGAGACATGAACACCCTGCGGTCTTCGCGCGCGACGAGGAGGCGGCCGTGACGATCGCGGTGCTGCTCGTCCTGCTCGCGGCCTTCGCGGTGGCGATGTTCGTGATGCTCGCGCGCTCCGAGCGCTCCGGGGACGGGCGAACCTTCGCGTGGATGGTGGTCACCGACGGCGCCGTCGCCGCCGTCACCGCGGCGTTCCTGGTGCGCGGGGGTCAGCTCGACGAGCGCGGTCCGATGCTCGTCGGGCTGGCGGGCGCCGTCGTGCTCGCGCACCTCACGCTCGAGCTCGCGTGGTCGTTCCCGCTGGATCGCCCGCGACCCGCTTGGCTGCGCTGGCCCAGCATCGTGCTCTCGATCGTCGCGTTCGTGATCTGCGTGCACCCGACGACGACCGGGCTGTGCCTGCCCTTCGTGACGCCGCTCTACTTCGTGCCGTACTTCGTGACCACGGTCGCGCTCATGGTGCGCAACGCGCGCGCCGTACGCGGCACGCCCGCGGCCGGAGGCGTGTGGCTCGTGATCGGCGCGCTCACGTTCCGCTGGGTCGTCGGAATCGGCGTCTACCTGGTGGCGCAGCGTTTCGGCCGCGAGGTCTTCGTCGCAGGGCTCCACTTCGAGCGCAGCGGTGCGATGCTGCTCGGCTGGCTCCTCTTCGGCTACGCGATCCTGCGCTTCCGTCTCTTCCGCATCCGCGGCGTGCTCGTCGAGCTGGTCGTCTACGCAGGGCTCGCGGTCTCGGTGCTCGGGCTCGTCGTGCTCGGCATCGAGCTCGTGCTCGATCGCGTGCGCGACCCCGTGGCGACCCGCGCGTTGCTCGGAGGCCTCGCGCTCGTGCCCACCGCGGCGGTGCTCGCGGGCAGGCGCCTGCTGCCCGCGCTCGAGGAGCGGGTGCTCGGACCGCTCGATCCGCGGCGCGAGGTCGGGCGTGGTCTGCTCGCGCGCGTGGTGGCGGAGGTCGAGGCTGCCAAGGATCCGATCGACGTGCTCGTGCTCGCGCGCGACGCGGTGGGCGAGATGACGTGCGGCGGCAGCGCGCGGTTCTTCGCCGGCCCGGCGTACGTCCACCCGCGCACGGAGCGCACGTCGCTGCCTGGTGGGATCGCGCTCGCGCCGCCCGACCCGCTGCCGGCGGCGCTCGGCGAGCCGCTGCTCTCGAGCGATTCGGCCTATCTGCATCGCGCGCACGCGGGCCTCGACGCGGAGGTGCGCGCCGCGCTCGATGCGCTGGACACGGAGCTGCTCGTCCCGCTGCGCCGCGGCCGCGCCCTCTTCGGCGCGCTTGCGGTCACGGGCGGCACCGTCGATCGCGAGACGGCCACGCTCGCCGTCGCGGTCGCCGGGCACCTCGCGGTGAAGCTCGAGAACGTCGCGCTCGCGCAGCAAGCGGTCGAGATGCGCGTCGAGCTCGACGAGAGCCGCCGGCTCGCGGAGCTCGGCGCGTTCGCCGCCGCAATCGCGCACGACATCCGCACACCGCTGACGAGCATCCAGATGAACGTGCAGATCCTGAAGTCGAAGGTCGCGCTGCCGCCCGACGACATGGAGCACTTCGACATCGCGCTCGAGGAGCTCGCGCGGCTCAACGCGTCGGTCTCGGAGCTGCTCGACTTCGCGAAGCCCGTCGCGCTCGCGCGCCGTCCGGTCGACGCGCGCGAGCTCGTCGATGGCGCCGCGCGCGGGCTCGCACCGATCCTCGACGAGCGCCACGTCTCGATCGAGCGGCGGCACGACGACGGGGTGCCCCCCGTGCTCGCGGATCCGCAGCGCATGAAGCAGGTGCTCGTGAACCTGCTCGACAACGCGGCGCAGGCCAGCGACGACGGTGCGGCCATCGTGCTCGCCTCGCGGCGCGAAGGCCCGGGACGCGTCGCGCTCGAGGTCATCGATCGCGGTCGTGGCATCTCCGAGGACGCGATGCCGCGCATCTTCGAGCCGTTCTACACGACGCGCGCCGACGGGACCGGCCTCGGCCTCGCCATCGCGCAGAAGCTCGTGCGCGCCCACGGCGGCGAGATCCGCGTCGCGTCCACGCCGGGCGAAGGCACGCGCTTCACCGTCGTGCTGCCCGCCGCGTAGCGCCGCGCGATCGGGCGACGCGGTCACGTTTCGTGACCACGAGGGTCACGTTCCTTGACCGTCGGGCCGTCGCCGCAGCACGGGACGCGCGACCTCGCTGCGCACGACGACGGCACGCGGCCTGCTCGGTCTCGGCGGCGTGTGGTCCTTCGCCCGCAAGATCCTGATGCACGACAAGGTGAAGTTCGCCGTCGCCGCGGCGGGCGTCTCCATGAGCGTGATGCTCGTGCTCGTGCAGATCGGGCTCTACCTCGGCTTCATGGAGAACGCGTCGAACCTCATCGACCACTCCACGGCGGACGTGTGGGTGACCGGCGAGGGCAACGAGAACTTCGACTTCGCCGCGCCGATGGACGAGCGCGTCTACTACCGCATCGCGAGCACGCCCGGCGTGGATCGCGCCGAGCGCGTGGTGCTCGCCTTCGGGCAGTTCCGCCTCGCGAGCGGCGGCAACCAGGGTGTCGAGGTCGTCGGCCTCGAGCGCGACGCCGAGCTGCTCAGCCCGTGGAACGTGGTCGGTGGCGACGTGCGACGCATCCACGAGGTCGACGGCATCGCGGTCGATCGCAGCGAGCTGCCGAAGCTCGGTCTCGACGGTGCCGACGGCGGGGCGTCGCCCGGGCTCGGCGCACGCAACGAGATCACCGGGTTCCGCTCGCGCATCGTCGCGATGACGAGCGGCATCCGCTCCTTCACGACGTCGCCCTTCGTGTTCACGAACCTCGAGACGGCGCGCGCCTACACGCGTACGCGAGACGACCGCATCACCTACGTGCTCGTGCGCCGCGCGCCCGGCACCTCCGTCGACGCGCTCGTCGCCCGGCTCGACCGGATCCCCGGTGTGGAGGCCCACGCGCGACCGTCGTTCTCGACGCGCACGCGCGACTACTGGTCGAGCCGCACGGGCGTCGGCACGGGCTTCTTCATGACGGCCGTCATGGGCGTGATCGTCGGCCTCGTCGTCGTCGGACAGATCCTCTACAGCGGCACGCTCGAGCACCTGAAGGAGTACGGCACGCTCAAGGCGATGGGCGCGAAGGCCGGCGCGATCGTGCGCGTCATCCTGTACCAGGCGCTCATCTCCGCGCTCGTCGGCTACGTGATCGGCGGCGGGCTCTCGTTTCTCGTGCGCGAAGGCGTGCGCGCCGCCGCGCTCAACGTGGTGCTCTCGCCGAACCTGCTCGCGAGCACGGCCGTGCTGACCGCCGTGATGTGCTCGGCCGCCGCGATCCTCTCCATCGTCAAGGTGCTCCGGCTCGATCCCGCGAGCGTCTTCAAGGGGTGACCATGCAACCCATCGTTCGACTCTCGGGGATCGGGAAGACCTACGGCGCGGGCGAGACCGCGGTCAGCGCGCTCGTCGACGCCGAGCTCGACGTCTTTCCCGGCGAGGTGCTCCTCATCGAAGGACCGTCGGGCTCCGGCAAGACGACGCTGCTGTCGATCCTCGGCCTGCTCCTTCGGCCGAGCGCCGGCACGATGAGCGTGCACGGTCGCGACGTCGGCAAGATGCGCGAGAGCGAGCTCGCGGCCATTCGCGCTTCGGTCTTCGGCTTCGTGTTCCAGGGCTTCAACCTGTTCCCCGCGCTCACGGCGCTCGAGAACGTCTCGTACCCCATGCGGCTCAAAGGCACCTCGGTGAAGAGCCCCGAGGCCGAGGCGCGACGGCTGCTCGAGCTCGTCGGGCTCGGCGAGCGGATGAAGCACCTGCCGGCCGACCTCTCCGGCGGACAGAAGCAACGCGTCGCGATCGCCCGCGCGCTCGGCGGCGATCCTCCCGTCATCCTGGGCGACGAGCCCACCGCGGCGCTCGACTCGAAGACGGCGCTCGCGGTGATGGAGCTGCTCGGCTCCCTCGCGAAGCAGCACGGTCGCGCCGTCGTCGTCGTCACGCACGATCCGCGGCTCGAGCGTTACGCCGACCGGGTGGTCCGCGTCGAGGACGGTCGCGTGCTCGCGCCCGAGCGTCCCTCGCAGCGTACCTCGCTCGCCGGTCACGAACGCCACGCGGCCTGAGCGCGACGACCTCCGAACGAACGCGTCCAACGAATCGATGGCTCTCCACCCCGAGGCTCCCATGACCCAACGCGCCAAGAAGATCGTCGTCGTGCTCGGCGTGCTGCTCGGTGGCGGCGCCGCCGCCTGGCTCGCGTTGCCCCGCACGCAAGGAGCCGCCGAACCGCCGCGCGCGCGCGCCGCCGCGACCTCGCCGCTCGTCGTGCCCGGCGTGATCGAGCCCGCGTCCGATGCCGTTCCGCTCTCCTTCGAGCAGCCGGGCCGCGTGGTCGAGGTGCTCGTGGCCGAGGGTGACCGCGTCGTGCGTGGGCAGGTCGTCGCACGTCTCGACGACCGCCTCGCGAGCGCGCGTGTCCGTCAGGCCGAGGCCGCGCTCGCCGCCGCCCGCGCGCGTCGCGATCGCGTCGTGCGCGGAGCGCGTCCCGAGGAGCTGCGCATGGCGGAGGCCGACGCCCGCGCCGCATCGGCCGTCCTCCGCGAGCGCACGCGCGCCGCGTCGCGTGCGGCCCAGCTGCTGGCCGCCGGTGCAGGAACCGAAGCCGCGAGCGATGGCGCGCACGACGCGGTGGAGGCCGCCGACGCGACGGCCGCCTCGGTCGACGCACGCGTCGCGCTGCTCCGCCGAGGCGAACGCCGCGAGACGCGCCGCGAGGCGATTGCGGCCGTCGAGGCCGCCGAGGCGTCGCTCGAAGAGGCGCGCGTGCTGCTCGACCAGACGCTGCTCCGTGCGCCGCGCGACGGGGTCGTGCTGCGTCGCTTCGTCGAGCCGGGCCAGCACGTCGCGCAGACGCC
>JADZFZ010000442.1 GCA_020854145.1 Deltaproteobacteria bacterium
ATTTCCTCGCGCTGCTCGCGCTGGTCGGGATCTTCTACGGGAGCATCCTCGTCGTGGGCGCGTTCGTCCTCGACGAGAAGACGCTCGGGTCCCTCGTGTGGCTGTCCCTGACGTTCGGTCACTACTATTTGGACGGAGTCATCTGGAAGCTGCGCAAGCCCGAGCTCGCCAAGACGCTCGGGGCGACGTCGTCGGCCGAGCCGGCGAACGCCTGACGCGAACGACTCCCCGGGCTCGCCGTGAGCCGAAGCGGCCCGCGCGCTTCAGCCGCCGCAGAGCGGCGCGCCCGACGGGGGATCGCCGACCTCGACGTCGTCGATCCAGGCGCGGTCGGAGCCGGAGCTCACGCTGCCGTCCTTCGTGTAGCGCCACTCGAGCGTGTGCATGCCCGCACCCAACGAGTACGTCGCGCTCGTCCATGCCACGTCTCCCGACCATTCGGCCTGGCTCACGCCGTCGATCCAGAAGGACAGCTCGTCGTAGGTCGACTCGCTCGAGACGCGATACGCGAATCGGACGTTGCCGGGGGCGGACAGCGTCACCGTGCGCAGCAGCGAGCTCGTCTCGCCGTGGCCGATGGTCGTGCTCGCGGCGGCGAACGTGCCCGTTCGCGCACCGCTCGAGACGATGGACCAGCCGGTCGTGCCTCCTCCCGTGAACCCCGCCGGCAGCGAGCCGCCTTCGAACCCCTCGACGGGAGCACCGGGCCCGATCGTCACGTCGTCGATCCACACCGAGTCGCTTCCCGTGTTGACGCTCCCGTCCTTCGAGTAGCGCCATTCCAGGGTACGCATGCCGGCCGCGAGCGGGAACGTCGCCTGCGTCGCGGTCGTGCCCGACCATTGTCCGACCTCGACGCCATCGACGAAGAGCTCGAGCAGGTCGCAGCACGATTCCGTGCTCGTGTTGAGCCAGAACGACAGGCTCGCCGCGGTCGCGAGACTGATCGTCGTCGAGAGGCTCGTCTGCTCGTCGGAGCCGATGTCGCCCGACTCCGCGCGGAAGCTGCCGCCGTGCGCTGCTCCCTCGGCCGCGAACCACGGCGCGTCGCCGGAGGTCGTCCAGCCGGCGGGTAATCCCGACTCGAAGCCGTAGCTCAGCGTGGTGGGCGACGGGCCACAGACACCCGCTGCGCAATACGAGCTGCCGGCCCCGCATCGCGAGCAATCGGTCGACGCGACGCTGCCACAGCTTCCCGCGCGGCATGCGTAGCCCACACAATCCATCGCAGGCCCGGAGCACGCGGTGCCATCGGCGGCGGCGACGGCCGAGCACACGCCCGCACGACAGGCCCAGCTCCCGCACTCCATCGCAGGGCCCGGACATTCACCGCCCTCGTTACGGGGCATCACGTAACAGGCGCTCGTCGCGGGATTACAGGCTCCGACGCCGCACTCGGACGTCATCTCGCTGCAATCGAGCGGAGTGCCGGGCTGGCATTCGCCGGCCCGACACGCCTCTCCGCTCGTGCACGGATCGAAGTCGTTGCACGCGGTGCCGTCGTCGCGGGGCGTCGCGACGCAGCGATCGTCGACGCACTCGCCGTACGTGCAGGGCCCGTCGAGCAAGGCGCAGTCCATCGACCCGCACGGGGTGGAAGGTCCGGCGTCGCGCGGAGGCGGCGGCACGGGCCCACCGTCGCCGGGTGGCGGCGGCGTGGGCCCGCCGTCCAGGCCGGGTCCGGCGTCTGACCGTGGACCCGCGTCCGTCGCGGGCCCCGTATCCGGCGGTGGGGGCGGCAGCGGGCCGAGATCGAGCCCGCCTCCGCTCGCATCGATCTCGTCGGCGACCTCGCCCGACGCGCAGCCGAGCACCAAGGGGACAGCCAGGAGGAAGGAGGCGGCGCGCATGACGAGGCGTCATTTCGACTCGTCCATGGCGCCGACGCAAGGCGAGGCGGCGGAGCCTCAGGGCGCGCGAGTGCGTTCCCTCGCATGAATCGTCGTTCAGCTCCATCGCGTCGGGTCGCGGGCGGGCCGGGATCGCCTGCTAGGCTGGGGCGGATGGGACGATCGACGCCGATGGCGTACGCGCTCGGAGCATGGCTCGTCGCCACGTCGGGCGGTTGCGGCGATGACGATGGGTCCGCGGTCGACGCAGGTCCGCGGTCCGACGCCGCACGAGACGGGGCTGCGGTCGATGGCTCGGTCCCCGGGGACGGGCAGGCGCCGCCGCCGACTCCGCCGACTCCGCCGACTCCCCCCGGGCCACCACCCCCGCCTGCGCCGGATGGTGGATTGCCGGCGGCCGGAGGGACGGTCGTCCCGATCCCCGACGCGAGCGCTTGTGGCGCGCTCGTCGCGGGAGACGACGGATCGCTCGCATGGTTCGATGCGCGTTGTCGTGCGAGAGCCACGCGGCTCGAGGGAAGCGTCGCGCGATTCTTCGATTACGTGGCGGGCGACGAAGCGCGCCATTGCTCGCGCGGCCCCGAGTACGACGGCTTCGGCTACGTGGTCTCGCACTATCGGGACACGGCGTTCGTGGAGGACGGCTCGAGCGGATCGACGCGCTGGCTGTTGCGCGGCGGAGACCACGCGATCTGGGAAGCGGATTGGACGATCCCGGCGAGCCGGCTCGGTGCGGGCGACGGGACCATGCGCATCGTCGTCCACTGGCTCGCATCGACCGGGCGCGACCATCCCGTCTACGCCATCACGTACGATCTCTCCGGCATGGCTCCGAACGCCTATCACGGGGACTCGCGGAGCCCCTACGGCGAGCTCGGGTTCGACGGGGATCGCGATGGAACGATCGGTGGAGTCGGCTGGGGAGACCGGCATCGCTTCACGACCCTCGACGAGCCGCTCACGAAGCTCAACGGTTGGGACTACTCGGCCCCCAACGTCGTGCCGTACGCGTTCGAATGGATCGCCGACAACGATGCCGAGATGGGTCTCGTACAGACCCAGACGCAGCAGCGCCACGCCGCGGGCGGCTACTGGTTCTACGGGGCGTGGGGAACGACCGACCCCGACGGTCCGATGCCCGAGGACTGGAACTGGCCCTACCAGCTCAATCAGTACAGCTTCGCGGCGGGATCGGAGACGTCGTCCACGCGCCTCGCGTGGGGCATGAACTACGGGGCCGTCGGAGGGTCGGCTTATGCGGTGCTCGGTGACGATCCCGACAATCCGCCGGCGGGATCGCCGTCGGGACACCCGCACCAGAGCTACGCCACCTTCGTGGTCCTCGGCCGGCACTCGGATCGCGCGGTGCTCGAGCACGTGGACGCCGTCGAGCGCATGCACGGCGTGGCGATTACCGCGCACGCGGGAAGTGTCGTCGCGTCGGGGCCCGGCGGCGTCGGGCGGACCGACGACGTCGCGTGGGATCCAGCGGGCTGGGACGCGCGTTACGGCGTGTGGCGCGTGCACGCCGCCGACGGTGGGCTCGACGTGACGTTCGACACGGGCAGTGGCGAGGTCGTATCTCCCACGGTGGTCGTCGAAGGGCTCGGCGGCGCTCCCGCGCTCGTGGGCGTCGAAGGCGTGTCACTCGGGCTCGGGAGCGACGTACGCGTGGACGTGGACCCGGCGGGCGACGCGTGGCTGACGTTCCTCGCGCGCTGGCGCGGTGCGATCAGGCTCGTCGTACGATAGGCGGCCGCTTTCGCCCCGGGCGGCCTGGAAGCGAATGGATGGAGAAGCCCTCATGTTCTTCGGCGAATCGATCAAGACCAAGATGCCGTCACGCGAGCAGGCCCTACCGGGTCGTGCCACGAAGATGCCCGTGCCTGCGCGCCACTTCGTGCTCGGCACGCCGCTCGAGCCCCCGTTCCCGCCGGGGCACGAGCTGCTTCTCGTCGGCATGGGGTGTTTCTGGGGCGCCGAGAAACGATTCTGGTCGATTCCCGGCGTACACACGACCGCGGTGGGCTATGCCGCCGGCCTCACGCCGAATCCCACGTACCAAGAGGTCTGCACCGGGCTGACCGGTCACAACGAGGTCGTGCGGGTCGTCTTCGACCCGAGAGTCGTGACGTTCGCGGAGCTGCTGAAGGTCTTCTGGGAGAGCCACGATCCCACCCAGGGGATGCGGCAGGGCGCCGACGTCGGGACGCAATATCGATCGGGGATCTACGTCCATTCCGACGCTCAGCGAGCTGCGGCCGAAGCGTCGCGCACGGCCTTCCAGGCTGGGCTCACACAAGCGGGTTTCGGCGCGATCACGACGGAGATTCTCCCGGCGCCCGAGCTCTATTACGCCGAGGAGTACCACCAGCAGTATCTGGCGAAGAATCCCGACGGCTATTGTGGCCTCGGCGGTACCGGGGTCGCCTGCCCGGTCGGTCTCTTTCGCTGAAAGGCCCTCGATACCCGGGTCGGATCCGACTGCGGAAGCCGAGCAGGAGCATTCGAGCTCAGGGTGGTAGCGGCATGTCGCAGCCCATCGACGTCAATCGCCACGCGGAGCTGCAATCCACCGTCGTGTCGACCGGCTCCCAAGTCGATTCGGGGAAGTGCAGCCTGCCGACGTACCAGACTTCGTGTTGCGCGAGCGTGCGTTCGAGATGCGCGACCGTGGTCTCGCCGATCGTGACGTCGATTTGGTTGTGAGACGGGTTGCCCGCTCCCCAGAACTCGACGAGCACGTGATAGACGCCGTCGGTGGCCTCGTCGAGATAGATGTTCTCGGGGCCGAGATAGCCGGTGTTGTCGACGTCCTTACGGGGATTGTCCGCGGGGTTCGCGGGCGCTCCCCATTCGAGACCGTCGGCAGCCATGCACGTGAACCACGTGCAGTCGTCGGTGGTGGAGTTGATGCGACCACCTTCGCGGATCAGGTGCAGCTCCATGTCGGTGCCCTGATCGTCCCACCCGAGCGTGAGACGAACGTCGCGGCCTTCGCACGCGGTCCCCATCAACCTGCGCACGAAGATGCGACGGCCCGACGAGCTCTCGCAGACGATCTGCACGACGTTGACGCCGCAGAAGACGGGCAACGTAGCCGAGAATGCGCCGCTGCCGTCGGGGTCGGTGCCGAGCACGCCGTGCGTGACGCCGCAAGCTCCACCGAGGACGAACCACTCGCACCGGTTTGCGCCGGGAGAGCGACCCGACACCGACAGCGTCGTCGCGCCCGGGGCGAGCGCGCCGACGTCGAGGCTCTCCGTTCCTTCGAACGCCCCGGGGCACCCGTCGCATGCGGGCGGGTCCGTGAGCTCTTCGTTCTCGGTGTGATCGGCGTAGGGCACCTCGGTGATGGGCGTGCACTCGCCTGCGTCGGTGCCCGCGTCGGCTGCGGTGGCGTCGCGCGACGGGCCCGAGTCGAGCGGTCGATCCGCGTCGGTACCGGACTCGCCCCCGCCCGCATCGCGCGGTCCGCCATCGTCGAACGTGAAGTCTCCTTCGTCGTCGTCTCCGCACGCTGCCAGGCCGAGGGACACGACGAGGAGCGGCGCGAGCCACCGAGCGCGCAGGGTCGGGATCTGCATCGCGCCATCATCGCATCGAGGCG
>JADZFZ010000443.1 GCA_020854145.1 Deltaproteobacteria bacterium
CACTACCCGACGACGGTCCCGAGGTTCAACTCGATCTACACGTACTCGGACTTCACCGGATCGCTGCGCGACATGTTCTCCGACCCGATGGGCACGTACTCGAAGCGCTACGAGTGCGGGCCGATGGAGGTCGGCGTCTGGGGTGATCTGACTTGGGACACGACGGTGCCGGCGATGCCTCCGGGCATGGAGATCGTCATCATGGTCCGCGTCGGCTCCACGATCCCCGAGCTCGACGCAGCCACCGCGCACGAGATCGCGCGCATCCGCATGACCGATCCCGAGCAGGGCATGACCAACATCGCCACCGAGCTCGAGGCCTTCATCGGAGCGATGGCGTCCCGGCGCCGCTACCTCGAAGTGCAGTTCCTGCTGGTACGACCTGCCGGCGAGACCCTCTCGCCCGTCGTGCACGACTTCAACCTCGACTGGCGCTGCGTCCCCGTCTTCTGACCGAGCGCTCACACCCGCCCTCTCTCCATCTCGGGGAGAGGGGGCTGGGTCCCGGAGAGGCAGGGTGAGGGGCGAGGGGAGCAGCCCAACGTGCGGGCGTATGCTCGACTCGAAGGTCGACCGAACATGACGCCCAGCTCGGAAACGGTGATCGCGGGTCGTTATCGGATCCAACGCGTCCTCGGAGAGGGCGGGATGGGCAAGCTGTTCGTCGCCAACGACGAGCGCCTGCAACGTCCCGTCGCGGTGAAGTTCCTCCACGAGGAGCTCGCCGCGCGGGATCCGATGTTCGCCGAACGGTTTCGACAGGAGGCGCTCGCGGCCTGTCGCATCCGCCACCCTGCCGTCGTCGAGATCTACGACGCCGACGTCCACGAGGGCAGCCCGTGGCTCGCGATGGAGCTTCTCCAGGGGCGCACCCTCGGGTCGATGCTCGCCGAGCGACCGCTGACCATCGAGGAGACGGTGTGGGTCGCGCTCGAGGTGCTCGAAGGGCTCGCGGCCGTTCACGACGCGGGCTTCGTTCACCGCGATCTCAAGCCCGAGAACCTGTTCCTCCAACGCCTCGCGCGCGGGCGCGTCCAGGTGAAGCTCCTCGATTTCGGGATCGTGAAGCGGCTCGCGGCCGATGACGCAACCCATCTGACGGCGACGGGCGCGACCATCGGGACGCCTTGGTACGTGTCGCCGGAGCAAGCCGCCGGAACGCGCGGCCTCGATCAGCGCTCGGACCTCTACTCGCTGGCCGTGATCATGTTCGAGTGCCTCACGAGGCGGCGGCCCTACGAGGCCGACAGCTTCGGCGCGCTCGTCACGCAGTTCTACACGCGGCCGCCGCAACGGCTGACGGAAGTGCTGCCCGACGCGCCGCCGGCGCTCGCCGATCTGCTCGCAGCGTGCCTGTCGGTGGATCGGACGGTCCGCCCCGTCAGCGCGCACGCGATGATCGACGACCTCAACGCGCTCGGGATCACGCCGCGTCCGCTCCTGCTCGCGAGCTCCGTGGAGGTCGCTCAGCAGCACTTCGAGACCGTGAGCTCTCCGGGCGCGCGCACGAGCTCGGCGACTCCCGTCCGCCCGGCGGGCGGCACCGTCGCCATGACGGAGCTCGCGGCGATGCCCATCGCGAGAGCGGTGAGCCCTGCGTCGTCGGGCGCGCAACGCGCGAGGTCGCGCAGCGCGACGCCGTGGGTCGCGCTCGGATGCGCGGGCGTCGTCGCGATGGGCCTCGCTGCCTTCGGCTGGTGGCGCCTCCGCGATCCTTCGACGACCACGAGCGCACCCGTGCCGGTCGCCGCTGCGAGCGCGCCGAGCGCGATCCCGGGAGCACCGATCGCGCCGGGAGCAGGGTCGTCCACGGCGAGCGCGCTGGCACACTCGAGCCGATCGATGCCGACCGTGCCTGCACCGTCGCTCGCGGACGTCGGTCTGCGCGAGGATCCGACCGCGGGCCCGCCTCAGGTCGTCGTCGGGCCCGCGAGCGTCGTCGGCGGAAGCGGACGGTTCGCACCCGCAGTCGTGAGCTGGGCGCTCGCGCAACGCTCGGACGCGTTCGTCGCGTGTTACCGCGACGCGCTGCGCAGCCATGGCCGGCAAGCGGGTCGCCTCGACGTGCGCGTCGATCTCGCGACCCAGGGCACGGTCAGCAACGCCTCGATCGGAGACAGCACCGTCGGCTCGTCGGTCGGCGATTGTGTCGTCGCCGCGATCCGGCCCCTGCGCTTCTCGCCCGGGCCAGAGGGTGGCGACGTCAGCTTCACGTGCTCGATGCACTTCGGGTTCTCGTCCACGCCGGGCGTCTCTGCCGTGCCGGCGGCCGCACCAGGGGGTACACGATGACGACGCGTGGGTACGCTGGGCTCGCCGCGCTGATCGCGCTCGGCACCGCGCAGAGCGCGATGGCGCAATCGACGTGGCTCGGCGGCGAGGGATCGTTCGGGCGCGTCGCATCGTCGAGCAGCAGCGCGGAGCAGCACCTCGGCATCTGGGTGGAGGTGCCCGCGAACGCCGCGGCGGCCGCGCGCCTGCCGATGGCGCTCTCGCTCGTGATCGACACGTCGGGCTCGATGAGCGGGGCGAAGATCGAGCACGCTCGCGAAGCCGCGCTCCGGTTCGTCGACACGCTGCAGCCGGGTGATCTCGTCTCGATCTACGCGTTCCACACGACGGTCGACGAGATCGTCGCGCCCACGCAGATCGCCCCGGGCGTGCGCGAGACGCTCGCGCCGCGCATCCGTGCGCTGACCGCGCGCGGCAACACCAACATGCACGCGGGGCTCGCGCGCGGCCAACAAGCTCTCGCGACGGCGCCGCCGACGCATCGCATCCGGCGCGTCGTGCTGATCTCCGACGGACGCGCCACGGTACAACCGACTTCGGCCGAGGCGCTCGGTCAGCTCGCGGCCGAGGGTGCTCGCCGGCAAGTGGCGGTGGCCGCCATCGGCGTGGGCGCCGACTACGACGAACGCTCGCTGCGCGAGCTGGCGGTCCGCAGCGCCGGCCGGCTCTATCACGTGGACGACACGGCCGAGCTCGCGACCGTCGTCACCGCCGAGGTCGGCCTGCTGGGGCGAAGCGCCGCGACCAACGCGCGCGTGGAGGTCGTGCCGGCGCCGGGGGTCACGCTCGTGGCCGCGGAGACGATCGGTGGGCGCGTGGAGGGCGGTCGCGCCGCGTTCGAGATCGGCACCATGTTCGCGCCCCAGAGCCGCGAGTACCTGGTCCGCGTGCGCGTGCCGTCGAGCAACGTCGGCCGCTTCCCCCTCGCGCACGTGGTGCTGCGTTACGAAGGCGTGGGCAGCTCCGCCGGTGAGCGGCGCGAGGACGTCTTCCTCAGCTACGAGGTGAGCCCCGATCTGGTGGCGGTGCAGGCGAGCGAGTCGTCGCGCGTGTCCGCCATGATCGCGCTGCAGGCCTCCGCCAGCTCGCAGCTGGCCGCGGGCGAGCGTGCGGGTCGCGGGCGGCGTGACGAGGCCGATCAGCAGCTCGCGCAGGCTCAACAACGTGTCAGGCAGGCCGCCGCCCGCTCGCGCGACGGCGCGACGCGTGCGCGCCTGCAGCGCGAGGATCAGTCGATCCAACGCCGGCGCGCGGTGATCCAGGAAGCCAGGCAACCGGCCGCAGCGCGCGCGGCGGGTCGTCGCGTCTCGAGCGAAGCGCTCGACGCCTGGTACTGA
>JADZFZ010000444.1 GCA_020854145.1 Deltaproteobacteria bacterium
CGTAGATGCGGCGCTCGGGGTTGCGGTGATTGGTCACGTTGAGCACCTCGAGCACGGCGGTCATGCGCAGCGGCCCCCATCGGAATCGCTTCGCGACGCGCAGGTCGAGCGAGAACGTGTCGCCCAGACGCGTCGGGTGATCGCGGTCGTAGAGGAACACGTACGTGCCGGTGTCGGCGTCGAGCACGCCGCCCGTGACGCGCGGCTCGATGAGACCTGTGACGTAGCGGGCGCGCACGCCGGCGTCGAAGCCGGCCGGGAGCAGGACGCCGAGCACGAACGTCAGGATGTGCGTCTGATCGTAGCCGTAGAGGCGGTAGGGCTCGCTCGGCGCGTCGCGGCGCAACGAGCGCGAGAGCGTGTAGGCGATCCACCCGAAGAGCGGCAGCGGCGCAGGCCTCACGCGGAGCAACCACTCGCCGCCGATGACGCGGCCGGCGCCGTCGTTCGAGTAACGGAGCGGCTCCTCGACGCCGTCGCGCACGATGCGCGCGTCGGTGCGGGCGGCCAGGCCGAAGAGGTCCTTGTAGAAGACGCGCGCGTCGAGCTCGAAGCCGGCTCCGAGCTGCTCGACGAAGCCGAGGCTGGTGTGGAGCGCGCGCTCGACGCCGAGATCGGGATTGCCGAAGCCGGGCGTGATCTCCGGGCCGCGCGGCGACGCCGAGTAGAGCCCGACCGCACCTTCGAGCGCGAGACGCCGGTGCAGGTTGACCCGCAACGAGAAGCGCGGATCGAGCGTCGCGCGGCGGATGAGCGACCACGAGTCGAGCCGAAGGCCCGCGGTCGCACGCACGCGGGGCGACGGCGTCCAGTCGGCCTCGATGTACGCGGCCGGGTTCACGAACGTGCGGACGTCGTCGTATCGGGACAGGTCGCTCGCGGCGACCGGGTCGACGGGCGCACCGGGCTCGGGCAGAGGCGGCGCGACGACGGTGTTGTCGAGCACCCCGCTGACCACGTCGACGCCCGCGTAGAGGCGCAATCGGCGCGTGGGCCGGAAGACCATCTCGTCGCGCACCGAGGTCGTCCACGATCGGAAGTCGAAGTGGATCGATTGACCGAGGCCGCCGGCGCTCTGGTCGTACGCGACCGACGTCGAGAAGGTGTGCGTCGTGCGCGCGCCGACCGCCGTCCGCCATTGGAGCTGCAGCCCGTGATGCGCGAGGTGTGTGCGAAACGCGCCCCGGAGCGCAGGGTCGTCCTCGCCGATGTCGTCGAACGCGAGCGTCAGCTGGTCGTCGTAGCCGGAAGCGAGCACGCGCACGGCGCTGCGCGACGACGGCCGGTGCTCGACGATGGCCTGATAGTCCCAGTAGACGGGGAACTGCGTGAGGCGCACGCCGAGGTCGTCGGGCAAGAAAGGAGGGACGACGAGGTCGACGAACGAGCGCCGTAGCCCCGCCGCAGCCACGGTGCGTTCACCGATGGGCACCGACGCGTAGAGCCCGAGATCGATGGGATCGATGTCGAACGAGAGATGCGGGCGTCGGGAGTCCGGCGCGCGCAGGCGCACGTCGACGACCCCGCCGGTGACGCGTCCGAATCGCGCGCTGAAGTTGCCCGGGACGAACGTGATCCGATCGACGAGATCGGTCGCGATGGTGGAAGCGAAGCCACCGAAGTGGAACGGCAGCCCGTACGGGTGGCCTTCGAGCGCGACGAGGGTGTCCTGCGGCGCGGCGCCTCGGACGAGGAACACCCCGAGCCCGAAGGGCGGACGCGCCACGCCGGGCATCGACTGCAGCGCGAGCAGCGCGTCGCCTCGCGTGCCGGGGATGCGATCGAGGTCTTCGCGCACGAGCTCGCGTCTGCCCGGATCGCGCGAGGGCGCGGCCGCACGGCTCACGGTCTCGAAGACGATCTCGGGCTCGGCCCGAGCGCCCGAGGGTCCGGCGGCAGCCGCGGCACCGGCACGCGGCCGCGCGGCCTCCGCATCGGATCGCGCGGAATCTTCGGGCAATCGCCGCGC
Organism: Deltaproteobacteria bacterium; assembly: GCA_020854145.1. Classification (GTDB taxonomy): domain Bacteria; phylum Myxococcota_A; class Polyangia; order Polyangiales; family JADZFZ01; genus JADZFZ01. The sequence goes on from JADZFZ010000444.1 coordinate 1,970, forward strand.
ATCGGAGTCCGCCGCTCCTTCGTCGGTGTCGTCCACGGGAGCAGGGCGACGGAACCGATAGAGGTACCGGATGCGCGCGGCGACGGGCTCGCCGTCGCGCCGTGCAGGCGCGAGCTCGAACCGGCGGGCGGCCTCGATGGCGGCCTCGTCGAAGCCGTGCCCGGCGCCGGTCACGACGCGTACGTCGGTCACCAGCCCCTCCGACGAGACGACGAGCTCGAGCAGGACGTCGCCCTCGAGACCGAGACGGAGAGCCTCCTCGGGGTACGCGGCCTCGACCGTGCGCTCGAGCGACGGCGGCTCGAGAACGGGCGCGCGCGGCTCGTCGCGCTCGGCCTCGGAGTCGCGTCCCTCCTGGGCGCGGGCGGTGCCGACCGAGCCGAGCAACGAGGCGGCGAGGAGGGCGGACACGAGCCGAGCGGCGCCGATCATCGTGCCGCCGCCTGCTTCGCGACATGCTCCGCGCACCCGACACGCACCGCGGTCTGTATACTCGCGCGAGTCATGACGCGTCCAACCAGGCTCTCGCTCGACGACGTGCACGCACGCGTCGCGTCCATCGCAGGGTACGAAGTCGTCGAAGGCCCCGTGCTCGCGATCCGACGCACCTACGAGCACGCGACTTTCGCGCGCGGCATCGAGTTCGTCGCGGCCCTCGCGAAGGTCGCCGACGAGATGGACCATCACCCGGACATCGACATCCGCTACCGCAGGGTGACCGTCACGCTGTCCACGCACGATGCCGGCGGGATCACCGAGCTCGATCTCGCGCAAGCCGTACGCGCCAACGCGCTCGCCGGCTGACGCGGTTGTCGAAGCGCCTCGCCCGCGACACGCTGCACGCGTGGCCCGCTGGCAGCGCCATCACGACCCGGCGGAGATCGAGCACGTCGATCACCCGCTGCCGTCCACGCTCTCGCACCTCGACGGCACGCGCATCGTGCAGGTCTCCGATCTCCACGTCGGACCGTTCTTCCGTGCCGAGACCTGGGCGAAGCACATCGCGCGCATCAACGCCCTCGAGCCCGACGTCGTCGTCATCACCGGCGATGCGATGGACTGGGCGCGTCGCTACGAGAACGACTTCGTGGAGCCGCTCGGGACGCTCGCGCCTCGGGTGGCGACGCTCGCGATCCTCGGCAACCATGACTTCTACTTCGGACCACGGCGTCTCGCGCGCGGCTACGAGCGGTCGAGGAACGTGGTGCTGCTGCGCGGCGGCCGCTTCGAGACGGATGCGCTTCCGGGCCTGTCTTTCTGGGGGATCGACGATCCGATGACGCCGCTCGCGCTCGCGTCGCCCTACCCTGCGCTCTGCGCTTGGGCCGCGCGCGAGCTGGATCCCGGTCGCTTCAACGTGCTCCTGTCGCACCGCCCCGATGCATTCCGGCACGCGCCGTCGCTGGGATTCGACCTCCAGCTCTCCGGGCACACCCACGGCGGGCAGATCGTCGTCACCGCGCCATGGGGCAGACGCGTGCACGTGGCATCGGTGCTCGGGCCGTGGGACCGCGGCCAGTTCCAGCACGAGAGCACGCAACGCGTGTCGCGCCTGTACGTCAGCCGCGGCCTCGGATTCGCCGGGGTGCCCTACCGCCTCGACTGCCCCACCGAGATCACGGTGCACGCGCTCCGGTCTGCGAGCGCAGCGATGGCTCGCTGATCGCGC
>JADZFZ010000445.1 GCA_020854145.1 Deltaproteobacteria bacterium
CCAGCGAGCAGGTAACAGCTGTCGCCGTCGGCCCACGCGGTCGTCCAATCGCGACTGCGATCGTCGAGCAGCACTCGCCACTCGCCGCGCGCGAGGAACGCCACCAACCCGCGCGTTCCGGCGACGAGATAACGGCGTTCGGTCAGACGCGAGACTGCGCGGATGTCCTCGGGCTCGATCTCCTTCGGGAGACGCGTCGGCGTCCACGCGAAGCCGTCCCACCGCCACAGGCCGGACGGGCCCGCAGCGACCGCCATGTGCCCCGCGGTCGCGATCATCGACGTCGCGGGCGTCTCGAGGCTCGCGGGCGACAGCTCGGTCCAGCGCCATTGCGCGACGTCCGCGGCGCCTTCGAGCGGCAGGTCCATCGCGGTGTGGAGCGCCGAGATCTTGCCGGTGACGGGGTCGACCGTGATCCGCACGTCGGGCGCCGTCGTGAGGATGCCGCGCACGCGCGTCGCGATGCCCCGCGACAGGGTGCGCTCGAGCTTCTCCCAGAACGCGACGATGTCGGGCTCGCGGCTCGACGGCTCCGGGTTCAGGCCCGCGACCAGGCAATCGACGAGCGCGTCGACGTGCTCGCGATCGAATCCCGTCACGCGTGCGAGCAGTGGACGGCGCGCGCGGACCGACTGTGCGGTCTGCTCGGCGGCGTCGAGCAGCGCTTGGGGTGCGATGCTGTCGTGACCGTACGCGGCCTCGCCCGTGACGAGCTCGAAGGCGAGGCACGCGAACGCGAACACGTCGGCCTCGCGCCCCACGGCCATCGCAGGATCCAGGGAGACTCCGTCGCGGCTCGCGCGGAGGTACGAGATCCACTGCCGGTATTGCTCGGGCGCCGCGTAGCCGGGCGTGTACCCGGGAGGCAATCCGATGGTCTGCGTCGTCAGCATCCGATCGAAGCCGGCCATGCCGAGGTCCGCGAGCTTCAGCAACGGCTTGGTCACCTCGCCGGCCATCAGGACGTTCTCCGGCTTCAGGTCGCGATGCACGACGCCCGCCGCGTGGAGCGCGGAGAGGCCCTGCGCGATCTGATCGCAGAGCTCGATGACGCGCGGGAGCGGGTTCGGGATCGCCTTGCGCATCAGTCGGCGCAACGTCCCGGCGTCCATCCACTCGAGGACCAGGTACGGCAGCGACGTGTCCGGGCGTTCGGGCGGGCTCCACAGTCCCGCTGCGATCAGCCGCACGACGTGGCGCGACGCGACGGCATCGCGCGACAATCGCAGGAGCACCTCGACCTCGCGTCGGAACCGCCCGTAGGCCGCCTCGTTCTGGAGCCAGCTTGCGCGCAGGACCTTGATCGCGACGTGCGGCTCGCCCTCGCGCGCCCGATCTCGGGCACGCACGACGACCGCCTGCAAACCAGTGCCGCCCGAGATCGTGTCGAAGACTGCGAAGCGACCGTCGATCGGCTCGACCGAGAGCTGCTCGACGAGCTTGCGGGCACCGGCCTCGGTGGACTCCAGCACACCGCGACGGTATCAGCGTTTCGGTGCAGCCGCTCCCGCGCTCGGCACGAGGTCCGCGAAGAGCGTCGTCATCTCGGATCGACGACCCGCCTCGCGCAACAGACCGCTGACGATCTCCTTGGTCGCGAGGTAGCCCTCGTCCCAGGCGTTGCGCGCCTCGTCGAGCTTCTGCTGGGCAGCGTGCGCCTCGTCGCTCTCGCGCTTGGCCGTTTCGTTCGCGGCCACGAGCTTGTCGGCCGTCGTCTTGGCGAGCGTGCCGAGGGCACCGCCGGGGTCGGCGTCGGCGTTGTCGCCGAGGACGGTCGCGACGCGCAGGAGCGCGGCGTGACGCTCGCCGGGCCGTGTAGGCACCTGGGCGTTCGGGAACGCAGTCGCGGTGACCTTGCGATACGCGGCCTCCGGGATCGTCTGCTCGAGCCATGCGGCCTCGAGCTTCACCGCCACCAGTCGCAGCACGCGCCCGGCGTCGTCGGCGGCGGCGTTGAGCGCGGCAGCCGCCTCGCCGATGTCCGCCTGCTCCTTCGATGCGGCTTCGCGTGCGGTGGCGAGCGCCTCGTCGAGCTTCGCCTGCCGCTCGATGCGACGTCCAATCACTTCGTCGAGCTCCGTGATCGCGGCCAGCGCGTCGCGCAGCTGTCGTCCCCAGGCCAAACGCGTATCGTCGGTCGGATTTGCCATCGGAGCCTCCTGTGGGCGGCCGGTAGTACCATCGAACGCACGGACCGTGAGCGGCTTCGACGAGCTATCCCCCGAGGAGCGCGCGAAAGCCGGGCGCATCGTCGCGAAGATCGCCCACGACGTGGGCAAATACGTCGCGATGACCGCGCGCAACCTCCCGCCGAGCGGGCCGATTCCCGAGCGTCTGGTCGCTGCGCTCGCGCGCGATCTCTACGCGCTCGAGACCGGCCAGCGCGCATCTGCCGTGTTCGAGAGGCTCGCGGCGCCGCTCGTGGATCGCGTCGACGAGGCACGATTGCGCGACGCGCGCTCGATGCTTGCCGCGATCGATGCGCTCGAGGCCGACGTTCGTGCCGGCGACGTCGCCGCGGTGCGTCGCGCGGCGGATCTCGCGCGATCGGTCGAAGAGGCGCTGCGGTCCCTGGCGCGTGCATCGCGCTGAACGACGGCCGCGCAGATCGCGATAGACACAATCGACGCATCGTAGATTCAGGCCAGCGTTGCCGTCGTTTCTGGCTGCATTTCGCGTGATCGGTCGATGGCAAGCTAGCTGCACAAGCCCCTCGCGACCACGACGCGGAGGCACCCATGACACCCAAGACCGACGACAGCGTGATGTTCGCGATCCGAGAGCTCCAGAAGCTGGAGGCCGAGCGCGTGAGCGACGAGAAGCGGCGCGTCGAAGCCGAGAAGGCCGCACGCGAGGCGGCCGCCCTGGAGCGCGCACGTCACGAGCGCGAGGCCGCGGCGCATGCGCAGAAGGTCGCGGAAGCCGAAGCGCGCATGCGGATCGACGCCGAGCGCCAGGCTCGTGACGAGGAGCTCGCGCTGCGTATGGCGAGCCTGCGCAAGGAGCTCGACGCCGTGCAGGCCGATCGCCTCCGTCTCGCCGAGCGCATGAGCGCGTCCACGTCCGAGCCTCGCCGTTCGGCGGGTCGCGGGTGGGCCGTGGCATTCGGTCTCGCGAGCGTCGTGGCGGGCGGCCTCGCGGTGATGCTGGTCATGAGATCGCCCACGGCAGCCGCCGTCGCGGCGGAGCCCGAGCCGGCCTCTTCGACGCCTGCGCTCATCGGAGAAGCTCCCTCCGCTCTTCCGAGCGCGACGAGCGCGCCGATCCCGAGCACGACGCTCGCCGAAGCGCAGCCGGCGGTGGGCCCAGAGTCCGCCAACGAAGCGCGGCCGCGACCGCGGGTGCGTGGCGAGCGCCGCAGTCGCGCCGACCGAACGCCTGCCGTGGAGACCGGCAGCACGCGTCCGTCGCCGCGCGAGACCCGCGAGGACCGAGCGCTCCGCGAGATCGCGGAGGACCGCTGCGGCGACGACCCGACCTGCGGCGCTGGCGATTGATGGTCGAACCGCGGCTCCGGCGGATGGCTCGGGCGGCGGACAAACGATTGTCCACTCGGTGGGACCGCCGTCCGGCGACACGCGAGAAATGCCGCAGAAATCGGGAAGCGTCGCGCTGGCAGTGATCGTGCTCGAACCCCTCCCGAGACCTTCGCGGGTCTCGTGGAGGAGCGATGGCCGCTGCCGAACGTTGGACGCCCAGAGGAGGCACGAGGCTCGAGGACACGACGCCTACGTGCGCCATCCATCCCGACATCGCTGCCGACCGCGTCTGCGCGCGGTGCGCGGCCTACGCGTGCAGCGACTGCGCGCTCGTTCGCACGATCCGCGATCGCCAGTACGAGGCATGCCCGAGCTGTCGGGGCATGCTCGTCGGCGTCGGCGCCCGTGGGCTCGTGGCGGACGCGTTGCCGCTGCCGGATCTGGAGAGCGCGCGCGCGACGCCGTTGCCGCCGCCGCAGCCCGCGCAGGTCGTGGGGCCGCGATGGCCTGCGCCGCAGGAGCAGTCCGGCGTCAATCGCATCGAAGGCGGATCCGTCGGAGCGCACGTCGAGCGGAGCGCGACGCTCTTCGCGCTGTTGCCGAGCGCGCTCGCGTACCCGCTGCAGGGCCCGGGGATCTTCGTGATCGTCACCGGAACGGTGTTCACGTGGGTCATCGGGCTGCTCTCACGAGCACCTCTGGTCGGGATCATCGCGGCCATCTTCGGGGCCGGGTACCTCGCGGCCTACACCCTCAAGGTGATCGAGGCATCGGCTCACGGAGAGAAGCACCTCCCTCCTTACCCGGACTTCTCGGACTTCTGGGAGGACCTTCTCGCGCCGCTGATGCGCGTGCTGTCGGCGAGCTTCGTGTCGTTCGCGTTGCCGTGCGGGCTGGCCGCCTTCGCGGTCGTCAAGGGTGGCGCGAGCCCGATGCTGATCGTCGTCGCCGCGGCGCTCGGGCTGCTCTATTTCCCGATGGCGCTCGTCGCAGTCGCGGTTCGGCGGACGTTCTTCGCGGCCAGCCCTCACATCGTGCTGCGCATGATCGTCGCGGCGCCGCTCGAGTACGGCATCGCGTGCGCGCTGGTCGGCGCGCTCATCGGCATCCGCGTCGCAGTGCACCTGACGCTCGCCGTCGTGATCCCGATTCTCGGATTCTTCGTCGGCGATCTCGTCGCGTTCTATCTGCTGCTGGTCGAGCTCCGCGTGCTCGGCCTCATCTATCACGTCGGTCGGGCACGACTCGATTGGCTCGAAGCTGCCTGATTGCTCGCCGGCCGACCAGGGCGCAGCCACGTCGGGCGCCCGCTTCGGCTCGGCGAATCTCGGAGGACCGCAATGACTCGCAATCGAAGCGGGCGGAGCGTGCTGCGCTCGAATCGCCCCGGATTCACCCTCATCGAGCTGATGATCGTCGTGGCCATCCTCGGGATCCTGGCCGCAATCGCGATTCCCGCGTTCGTGGGATACGTGAGGCGGAGCAAGACCACCGAGGCGACCACGAATCTCAACAGCCTCTTCAAGGGCGTGGCCGCGTATTACCTGTCGGACGGCGTCGCGACCGGTCGAAGCGTGAACGCCGGGCACCGCATCCACTGCCTCGTCTCGGGCGACGGGCCCATCCCTGCGATTCCGACGCAGCAGAAGCAGCCATTCTCCTGGCCGTCGGATCACGCCGGTGGATTCGGGCACCAGGGCATCGGGTGGACGATCTCGGACTACGTCTACTACAGCTACGTGCTCTTCAGCCCCACGTCGATCTGCAATCTGCCGCCGCAATTCGTCGTGTACAGCTTGCGTGCCTTCGGCGATCTGGACGGCGACGGGGTGCGCAGCATGTTCGAGCTCTCGGTCGCAAGCGACCGAGAGAACGCGCTCTATCATTCACGCGGCTTCTACATTCAGGCCGAGACCGAGTGATTCTCGCCCATCAATTGTCGATGCGCCGGCACGTCCTCGAGGAATCGGCGTCGCCAATCGGGATCGCCGATTCGGTTGGCGAGCTCGGTCACCCGCTCCCGTGCGCGACGGAGCACCACGTCGGCTTCGGCGTGGCGGCCGACCGCCTGCAGGCATCGCGCTCGAACGAGAAAGACCTCGGCCTCGTCCTCCTCGATGCTGCCGAGCTCGTCGCGACGCGCCAGCGCCCGCTCGGAGAGCTCCTGCGCGGCCGCCGGATCCCCCGCGCGCTCGGACGCGCTCGCGGCCAGCGTGAGGGCCGCGACCTCGAGCGCGGGCAGGCCGACGCGGCTGGCCTCCTCCGCGGCCTCGCGCGCGTGGATCGCGATCATCGCCGGGTCGTCTCCGCGAGCCAGACGCGCGCGGCATCCGTAGGTGCGCACGGCCACGACCAGCCGCGGATCGCGCATCGCTTTGGCCAGGCTCTCCGCGGACGACAGCGTCTCGATGGCGTCGGCGATTCGCCCGCGTCCCGTGAGCGCGTAGCCGAGGTTGGCGAGCGCGTACCCCTCCATGCGGCGATTGCCCACACGCCGGCAGGAGTCGAGCGCCGCGCGAATCTGTTGCTCGGCCTCCATGCAAGCGCCGAAGCGGTTCAGCGTGTCGGCGAGGTTGCTTTCGACGCCGGCTGCGCGTCGCAGGTCGCCGGCCGCGCGGTACTCGGCGACTGCCTCGACGTAGGCGGCGCGACGGGCCGACAAATCCCCTCGGGCGGTCGCGAGCTGGCCTCTCCACGACGCGAGGAGCGCGCGCGTCCCGGCGGGCACCTCGTCTCTGCGTGCGAAGGCCTCGTCCAAGGTCGTCGCCGCCTCGTCCAGACGACCGACGTAGATGAGCCCCGCCGCTCTGCGAACGAGCGCGACCACGACGGCGTGCGGATCGCCCGCCTTGCGCGCAGCCTCCAGCGCCGCGTCCGCACGCTCGATCCCGCGTGTGCTCTCGCCCGTCGCGGACAGGGCAGCGGACTGCTCGATGAGGACGCGCGCCCGGTCCGCGTCGCTGGGCGCGCGCGCCTCGGCGTCGTCGAGCTCGCGGGCCTGCTCGGTTCGCCGGCCTAGAAAACCGAACGCGCTCGCACGCGCCACGGCGATCGCCCAGCGCACCTCGCTCGGCGCTCCCAGCGAGAGCGCACGATCGGACCAACGGAGCGCCGACCGGCCGTCGCCGCGTCGCTCGGCGAGCAACGCGGCGTCCGCGTACGCCCGTGCCGCTGCGCCCGCGTTGCCCGCGAGCTCCCAGTGCCGGGCGACGTCCGCGGGGGGTGCGTCGCGATTGGCCGACAGGAAGACCGCCGCGCGCGCGTGGAGCTTCGTGAGGCGCTCGTCGGTGAGGCTCCGGAGGGCCACGTCGGCGACGAGCGAGCTCCGGAAGACGAGCTCACGGCTCGCACCCCGTCGCGCAGGTGCGACCAATCCGCGCTGCTCGAGGGCGGCGACCACGGGCCCGGGATCACGCAGACCGAGCGCGATGAGACCGTCGAGCGTGAAGGTGCGTCCGAAGACGCTCGCCAGCATGCACGCCTCGCGTTCGATCGAGGGGAGCTGGTCGAGCCGTGTCTGGACCGCCGCCTCCACGCTGAGCGGCAAGGGCAGCTCCTCGGTCGGAGCGGCGTCCGCGGCGACGTCGACGGAGGCGCTCGCGTCGCCCGCGGCGTCGTGCGTCTCGAGGCGGCCGATCTCGACGAGCTCGCGCACGATCTGCTCGACGAACAGCGGGTTGCCACCCGTGCGCGCGTGGACGGCGCGCACGATGGGCTCGGCGAAAGGTCGTCCCGCGATCGCCTGGGCGAGGGCGGCGACGTCCGATGCGCCGAGCGGTCTCGGCGTGATGCTCAGGACCGGGGCGTTGCCGAACGGCTCGGTCGCGAGCTCGGGGCGCGCGGTGGCGAAGACGATCAGAGGCAGGTCGGGCTCGTTCTCGAGGATGTCCGCGACGAGCGCGAGCGAGTCCTCGTCGGCCCACTGGATCTGCTCGATCACGATCGCGAGCGGCCCGCGCAGGAGCCGCGCGACCAGCCAATCGTGCACGGCGAGGCGGATGCGGCTCTCGCGGGTCTGCGGGTCGCGCAACGTCGGCGTCGGGTCGCGGCGTCGCGTCTCCAGCCCCGGGAGGTTCGCCAAGGCGTCCGCCGCGGCGCGTGCGTCGTCCTCGTCGGTGTAGGCGTCGCGAGCGAGACGAAGCACCACGTCGTGCGGGCCTTCGGGCTCGCCGATCGAGCTCGTCTCCGCGTGGTGCAGAAGCAGGGCACCGGCGACGTGCAGCGCGTCCTCGCTGCGGTGCGGCTCGGCGCGCGCGAAGAGGATCGGGACGGCCTCGGCACGCTCGACGGCCGCGTCGGCGAGCATGTGCTCGAAGGCGACGCGCAGCCTGGATTTCCCGATGCCCGCGGGCCCGGTCACGAGCACCGCCATGGCGCGTCGATCCTCGAGCAGCGCGCGAACGGCTGTCTCGATCTGGCCGAGCTCCACCCGGCGGCCGACGATGGGCAGCTCCTGCTCCGGCGCGCGCGGCGGGGCGTCGGCGACGATCTCGAAGAGCTCGTCGCGCACCTGGCGCGTGGCGATCCGATTCGCCACGGCCGTCGCCGTCTCGCGGTCGAGCGCGACGCCCACGAGCGCCGCGCGGCATGCCGTCTCGACCGCGCGCACGACGTCCCCGGCGAACGCGCCTGCGAGCTGCGAGGCGCGGCCGGTCGCGATGGCCACCGCACCGACGTGCGCACGCGCCTCGAGCGCGGCGTCGCAGGCCGCGACGGGCTCGTGACCCGTCCACGTCGGGCTCCCGAACAGGCCCAGCACGGTATTGCGACGCACGGCCACGAACGAGCCGCCACGACGCTCGATCGCGAGCCGAACCGCACCGACGTCGCGGACGTCGTCGGCGAGCAGGAGCACCACGATCCGTCGTTCACCGGATGGGATCGACTCGCGCCCCGACGCGCGTGCGGCCGTGCCGTCGTGGGCCGCGGTGTGTGTGGGATCGACCGACGCGAGCGCGTCGGCGAGCGCCTCGGCCGTGGGCCAGCGCTGGTGGCGATCTTTCTCGAGGCAGCGTTCGACCACCTCGGCGAGCTCGACCGGGAGCTCGGGAGCGAGGTCGAGCAGCGGGACGTGCGGATCGACGATGGCCGCGAGCAAGGTGGCCATCGGGCTCTCGCGGGCGAACGGTCGCTGCCCCGTGAGCGCTTGGTAGAGGATGACCCCGAGCGACCAGAGGTCCGCGCGACCATCGACGCGACCGTGACCGTGCACGAGCTCGGGAGCGAGATAGGACGGCGTGCCGATGAGCGATCCGGTTCGCGTCAGGCGCGTCTCCTCGTCGGTCCAGAGCGCGATACCGAAATCGAGCAGCTTCACGCGCCCATCCCGGCACACGAACAGGTTGGACGGCTTCAGATCGCGATGGACGATGCCGAGCGCGTGCGCGGCCGCGAGACCGGCGCAGACCTGACGGCCGACGTCGATCGCTTCGGCCGCGGACATCGGGCCGCGTGCGAGACGCTCTGCGAGGCTCTCGCCCTCGAGCAGCTCGAGCGCGAGGTAGGGCATCCCCGCGTCGGCGCCGGCGGAGACGACGCGCACCACGTTCGGGTGGACGATCGGGATGCGGGCCTCGAGCTCGAACCGACGGACCGTCGCGGGATCGGCGAGGGAGGACTGCAGTACCTTCAGCGCCACGGGGGTGCCGTCGGGCGCTTCGGCGCGATAGACGACGCCCATGCCGCCCCGACCGAGCACACCGGTCACTCGGAACCCTGCGATCGACACCGGTAGTGCGTCGGGCGGCGCGCGGCGGCCGCCGAGCGTGGCGGTGTCCGTGGGGTCGGTCGCTGGAGACGGCGGTTCGGTCGAAGGAGCCACGATGCAGCGCGTCGTCAGCGTAGCGTAAGGAGCCGCGCGTTCGGTAGGGTGGCGGCACGCACGTTGCGAGGGACGTCCGACATGAGTGAGCGAGGATGGCGAACGATTGCGGGCGTCGGAGCTGCGTCGATGCTGGCGATGGCGGCGTGCGGCGACGACGGCGGGTCGATGGAGGTCTGTGACCTCGCGGGTGTCGAGCGGGCGCTGTCGCGTGCGAGCGCGGGCTCCGTCGTGGAGCTCGGCGCCTGTCGGATCGAGGGTCGGATCTCGATCCCGGCCGGAGTGACCCTGCGCGGCCGCGGTCGCGACGCCACGACGCTTGCCTCGACGACGGGCGCGGTGGTGACGATGTCGCCGGGAGATGCCGCGTCGGTGCTCGAGGATGTCACCGTCGAGTCGGCCGGCGACTACGGTCTGCTCGCGCGCGGCGCCGGTGCCGTCGAGATCCATCGCGTGGCCGTCACGGCGAGCCGCGGCTACGCCTTCGGCGCCGAGGACGTCACGGGCGTCACGCTGACCGACGTCGAGGCGACCGGGTCCACCGACGCCTCGAACGTGGCGATGCTCCCGAGCGCACCCGCGCGCGAGGCGACGGCGACGCGTGGGATCGTGCTGATCCGCGTCGGCAGCGCATCGCTCGCGGACGTGACGGTACGCGGCTTCGCCGTCACCGGGCTCTACGCGGACGCAGGCAGGCTCGAATGGCGGGGCGGCGGCGCGCGCGCGAACGCGGGCACCGGAGTGCTCCTGTACCGAGCGGATGCGGTGCTCGCGGATCTGGACCTCGGCGCAACGCTCCAGCGCGCATCGGAGGACACGTTCGCAGCGGTCGTGGCGGAGGGTGCTGCGCTCGAGGCGAGCAGGTTGTCGATCACCTCGAACGCGTCGTTCGGCATCCTGCAGTCGGAGGCGAGCGCGACGTACACCGACCTCCGCGCGTCGGACAACGGCTCGGCGGCCTTGTGGGTGCAGCTCTCGGATCGGATGGAGATCACCGGCTCGAGCGAGCTCCGCGACAATGCGCTCGCTGGCATCGTCGCCGTGGACTCCAGCGGGATCCGCGTGACGGGCGCGACCATCGCGGGGACGCGCGAGAGGACGCGCGTCGGCGACGACATGACGGCCGTCGCGATCGGTGACGGCGTCCAGCTCGTGGGATCGATGTCGGACGTCGCGCTGAGCGCGCTCCGGCTGGAGGCCAACGCCCGGGTGGGGCTCTTGATCGACGGCGGTGGAGGCACGATCGACGGCATCCTCCTCGACGGGGTCGACGTGTCCGGCTCGGGTGATGCGCTCGGAGTGATCGCGCAAGCCTCCATCGTGGGGCCCGATTGGGACTCGGGCGTGACGCGCGACGCCGTGACCGCAGCCAACGACGGGGCGTTCACCGGCACGCTGGACCTGGCCTCCATCGTCGGCCCCGACTGGACGCCACCGCCCGACGGGGCGTCGCTCGACGACTGAACAATCTCTCGTCCGCCTGGACGAAGGATTGTCCACCGCCCTTGGCCTGCCCGTCCGCTCGTGCGGCTGCGCGGTCACGTCTCGGAGGCGCCGATGAACCTCGACTACTATGGACGCATGATGGGTGATCCAGACGGCGCGCCCGGGCCCGTCGGCTCGACGCTTCGTCTCGAGCCGCCGAGCGCGGATGCGTTCGTGGCGGCCGGCACGCTGACGGTGATCGCGGGCCCGAGCACGGGAGCGTGCGCGCGCCTCGAGGGTCGCCGCGTGCTCGTCGGTCGCGCTGCTGGCTGCGACCTCAAGCTCGACGACGCGCGGGTGTCGGCGGTGCACCTGGAGCTGGTGCCAACCGAGCGCGGCGTCTCGCTGCGCGACCTGGGCAGCACCAACGGGACGCTCATCGGATCGTTGCGCGTTCACGAGGTCACGCTCGCCGACGGGGTCGAGATCACGGTGGGCACCTCGACGCTGCTCTTTCGCGCGGATGCGGAGCGGTCGCGGCTCGCACGGCCACGCCGTGACGGGTTCCACGGACTCGTGGGCGGGTCGCTGGCGATGCGTGCGCTCTACGCGGAGCTCGAGCGCCTCGCGCCGACGCAGCTCAACGTCCTCATCGAAGGCGAGACCGGCACCGGCAAGGAGGAGGTCGCGCGCGCCATCCACCAGGCTTCGCCGCGCTCGAGCGCACCGTTCGTGACGGTCGACTGTGGTGCGCTCACGCCGACGTTGCTCGAGAGCACGTTGTTCGGCCACGAGAAGGGCGCGTTCAGCGGTGCGCTCTCTCGGCAGGAGGGCCTCGTGGAGGCCGCCGACGGCGGCACCCTGCTGCTCGACGAGATCGGTGAGCTGCCGCTCGAGGCGCAGACTCGCCTGCTGCGGTTGCTCGAAGCCCGGACGATTCGCCGGGTGGGAGGTACGCGCGAGATCCGGGTGGACATCCGGGTCCTGTCGGCGACGCACCGGAACCTGCCGGCGATGGTGGCCGGCGGGACTTTCCGCGCCGACCTCTTCTTCCGATTGGCGACCGCGCGAGTCCACGTCCCTCCGCTTCGCGAGAGGCTCGACGACCTGACCGCGCTCTCGACCCACCTGCTCGAGCGCATCGCGGGACCGAAGGCCCCCGTCCTGTCGCGCGACGCGATCTCGACCCTCGAGCGCCGCACGTTCCCGGGCAACGTCCGCGAGCTGCGCAACGTCCTGGAGGTCGCCGCCGCGTTCGCGTCGGCAGGACGGATCGAGCCGTCCGACCTGCAGCGCCGTGCGCACGAGGCGCCACACGCCGTCGAGCCGACACGCGCGCTCGTGACCGAAGCGCTCGGAACGTCCGGGGTCACGCCCGCTCGGGGCGGTCCGAGGCCGCTCTATCGCGAGGCCAAGGAGTCGGCCCTCGAAGCCTTCGAGCGCGACTACTTCGCGGGCCTCATGGCGGACAACGACGGCAACATCACGCGCGCAGCCGCTCAGGCCGGCCTCGAGCGGCATCACCTGCGCGCCATGTTGAAGCGGCGCGGGCTCTGGAAGGGTCGGAGCTGACCGGCGTGGCCTGCTAGTCTTCGCAACCGTGAGCGGGGTGTGCAGCCTGTGTGGCGACCCGGCGCACGCGGCGAACGAGCTCGTGTGCCCGCGGACGGGGCTGCCGACGTCCACGGTGGGACCGTGCGGCACGCAGATCGACCGCTATCGCGTGGACCGCTGGTTGGGCACCGGCGGCATGGGCGCCGTGTACGAAGCGCGCCACATGCACCTCGCGCAGCCCGTCGCGATGAAGATCCTGCAGTCGCACCTGGCGACGAACGCGACCGTCGTGGAGCGATTCGTTCGCGAGGCGCAGGCGGCGGCTGCGATCGGCAATCGGCACATCGTGCGGATCTTCGACTTCGGCGTCGCGCCGAGCGGCCAGCCGTTCTTCGTGATGGAGATGCTCGAGGGCGCCGACCTCGAATCGCTGATCGAGGCGGGCGCACCGTTTCCCGTCGCATGGTCCGTCGACATCGCGCTGCAGATCCTCAACGGGCTCGGAGCCGCGCACGCCGCCGGGATCGTGCACCGCGACCTGAAGCCGGGGAACGTCTTCCTGACGGGTGTGCCCGGTACGGCGTCAGGGTCGGGCGACTTCGTGAAGATCCTGGATTTCGGGATCAGCAAAGTGCTGCACGAAGGGGGCTCGACGCTCACGGGGCCCGGGATCGTCCTCGGGACGCCCGCGTACATGGCGCCCGAGCAGGCGCGCGGCGCGCGGGATCTCGACCATCGCGTCGACATCTACGCGACGTGCGTGATCCTGTACGAGCTTCTCTCCGGACGGCTCCCGCACGAAGGAGCGTCGCTCGAGGACCTGCTCGTGCGCCTCTGCACGGAGCCGCCGCGTCCGCTGCGCGAGATCGCTCCTCACCTCGGGGACGATGTGTTGGCGGTCGTGGACCGTGGCCTCTCGAGGGACCCGGAGGCGCGATTCCATTCGGCGAGAGAGCTGTCGGAGGCGCTCTTGGCGGTGCGAATCCCCGACGGCGATCCATCGAGCATCGTGTCGGTGCCGGGGCTGACCGGAGCGATGCGCTCGTTCCGCTCGGATCCATCGGGAGCGTCGAGCCCGGGTTGGTCGCATCACCCGGTCGGCTCGTCGGTCGTCGGCGTGCTCGCGGCTGCCGGGCGGTTGCCGAGCGAGTCGAGCGGCACGGCACCGCCGTGGTCCTCGGAGGCCGTCGAGGGCGCGTCGCGCCGCGCGGTGCCCGAGACGCGGGAGGGAGTGACGGGCCCCTTCGAGTCGGCGGCCTCCTCGACGAGCCCGGAGGCGTTCGCGCCGACGATGTCGGCCATGGGTGCAGCGCCGATCGCGTCGACCGTGACCGGCTCTCTCGTCGGCGCGCAGGGGGCTGGCTCCCCATCGCACCCGGAGCCGCCGCCTCCGCAATCGGGCTCGCAATGGCCGCAATCGGGAGCGTCGCACGCGCGATCTGGAGCACCGCCCGCGGCGCGAGCGAGCTCGGAGCGCCCCGAGCGAGCGTCGTTGCAGCGGCCACGCTCGGAGAGCGTGCCATCCACGGAGACGAACGTAGGGGCCCGCAGAGGGGCGGAGCGCAGCGGGGGCGCGGGCGTCTGGATCGCGCTCGTCTCGGTCTCGCTCGTGGCTCTGGCGGCGTTGTCGATTCTGGCGGCGATTGGCCTCTCGCAGATTCAACCGAGCGCGAGCGCCGGCGGACCGGCCGGGAGCCCAGGCGGCGGGACGGGGGCGCTCGTGCCGATCACTGCGCCCACGAGCGCGCCTCCGAGCGCGGCGCCGACCGCGCCACCCGGGAGCACGAGCGCCGGAGGGTCGGCTGCGATCCCGAACGTGCCGCTTCCGCCCAACGGTGTCGCGGCGCTCCTTCCGCTGCTCGGGATCGATCCCGACGAGGTCGCGAGCATCCCGGGACCGATTCAATCGGCCCCGCCCCCGACGGACGGCGTGGGGATCGGCGTCCCATTCAGCAACAGCGGGGTCGATCCATTGTCCGTCAGCGACGCGCTCGAGCGCTCGCGACCGCGATTGCTCGCGTGCCGTCAGCCGGGCCGGACCGTCACCGTGCGGGTCGCCGCCATCATCCAGGACGGAGCCGTCGCGAACACGACGCCCAATTGGGACAACAACGGCGATCTCTCGGCCGTGCAATGTGTCGGCACCGCATTCACGGAGGCCGCGCGTGCTCGCCCGCTCAGGGGATCGGGAATCGTGTCATTCGAGATCGCGCTCGGGCCGGCTTGATTCCTCCCGCAGGCGGTGGAGTGGAATCGCCGCCTCCGCCACCCGAAGGAGACGAGCGGGGGAGGGTCCTCGACGGCTGGGAGGAGAGTCTCCGCCGTCGCTTGCGGGGCAGGGCGATCGGATTGGAACTGCTCGTCTAATCGTCCAATGATTGCGAGGGGTTGGCTAGGGTGATCCTGTCCCCACGGTGAGGGAGAGGGTGCGGCCGGGCAGGGGGTGGCCGGCGTAATCGGAGAGAGGGAGGGGGAGGGTGGCGGGGGTTCCGGGTGTGTGGGGGATTGCGGGGACGCGCTCGACGATTCGGTCGAGGAGATTGCGGGCCTCGAGGGTGATGGTGACGGGGCCGAGACGCAATTGGACGTCGGCGCCGAGCAGATAGCGGGGCGCCGTGCGGACGAGCTCGACCTCGTCGACGTAGGCGGTGCTCGCGACGTCCAAGTCTACACCGAGGACGACGAACGCGATTCGCGACTCGAGTCGGAGCCAGAGCTCGTGGAGCGGGCGGCCGGGAAGGCTGCGACCGAACGTGGGGCCCCGTTCGCGGCTCTCGGAGGCCGTGAGGCCGTAGGTTCCTGCGGCGCGGAAGCCGACCAGACGAGACACGGGAATCTGGGATTCCACGCTGCTCTCGAGCCCGAGCACGCGTGCGCCCGACAGATTGCGGGGGATCGCGGTCCGCTGCGCGTTCTGCACGAGGACGATGAGATCGGTCGTCTCCACCGCGTAGACGGAGAGCTCGGCGCGCAACCTCGGTCGTCCTCGACGCGCGCGGCGCGGTAGGTCGGCAATCAATCCCAGGTCTCCGGTGACGCCATTCTCCGGGACGAGATCGGGATTGCCGACGAGCACGCCGCGGTCGCCGTAGAGCTCCAGAAACGTGGGAGACCGGCCATAGACGCCGAGATGGGCACGCAAATCGAGGGCGAGAATCGGCGCCGACAGCAATGCCTGGCGTACGCCGAGGCGCGGGCTCCACGATATCTCGGTCCCCGCGTCGTCGTCGTCGGTCACCACATCGACGCGTACCGCGGGCACGACGCGCACGGCGCCGAGGCGCAATCGGGCCTCGGCGGCTCCGGCGACGACCGTGCGTCCGCGCGCGGGCTCGCCGAGCGCGGTACGCGAGAGCGTCTCTCGGGTCAGCGCGGCGTCCAGGCGTAGATCCAGCGTGCCGGACGGAGCCGCGTGCAAGGTGGCGCCTCCGGTCGCGCGCGCCGTGATGGACCGCTCGCGTCGCGCGGTCGCCGAGAGCTCGGCGTCGGGGTCGTCGATGTGGTCCTGCTGCGCGAGCGCGTCGAGGTGGACCTCGAGCCTCGGCAAGGCCTCGGAGAGATCGAAGAACGTGGCGCGAAGCGAGCCGAGCGCGCGCGTCTGGCCCGAGCGGGCGCGGAGCGCCGGAAAGGCTCCGAGACCGGGAAGACCCGTGTCGCTGGCGGAGGCCAGCGTGCTGGCGTCGAGCCGCAGCGAAGGGTTGGCCCAGCCGAGTCGCAGATTGCCGGTGAGCGATCGATGGTCGGCGTTGCGCCGGACCCGAACGACGTCGTCCGACGAGACCAGCTCGGTGCCGGCGTCGTCGTAGTAGTCGTAGTCGCCGTCCGTGCCTTCGTAGGAGAGATTGCCGGAGAGCCACAATCGAGAGGACGCAGTCGCCGGCGACGGCGCGGCCGAGCCGAGGAGCGTCAATCGACGCGTCCCGAAGGAGCCCATCGTGCCCGATGCGCGAATCGACGATTCGCGCGGCTGACGCGTCCACAAGGCGACGACGCCGCCCGGCCCCGCCGGGCCGAGGCCCGCGGGCGCGTCTCCCCGATAGACGTCGATGCGCTCGAGGGCGGAGAGCGGGACGGCCGCCAGGTTCGCCGTGCCCGATGCGGCGTCGTGGAGCGGCATGCCGTCGAGCAGCACGAGCACCTGCGCGGCCGTGGAGCCGCGAATGGACAAGGTCGAGAACGAGCCGAGCCCACCGAGACGGCGCACGCGCACACCTGCGAGCCGATCGAGGATCTCCTCGGTCGCCGACCAGCGCTCGAGGGAGTCGCGCACGTCGACGCTCGTGACGGCAGCGGTGCCCGATTCGACCCGCCGACGGTCCTCGCCCACGCGGCTCGACCGAATCACGACATCGACGTCGGACTCTTCGGACTGCGCGTGCGCAGCCCGGCTGCAGAGCAGGAGACAGACGAAGAGAGTCGCGTGGCGCACGTGACGCAGGAAACGCCCAGGAGGATTGACGTTCGGACGCGTCGCCGACCCGAGGCGGCGCTCAGGGCGTCATGCAGCGGCCCATGGAGCAGAACTGGGGCGGCGGGCAGAACAGGCCGCACGCGCCGCAGTTCAACGGGTCGTTGCTGATGTCGGTGCAGCCGGAGGGACAGACCGTGCGCGGTGGCGTGCACGGGTTGTCGCACGAGCCGAAGATGCACAGCTCGCCCGACGGGCACGAGTTGAAGCAGCGGCCGCAGTGGTCGGGGTCGATGAGCGTGATGGTGCAAGCGCCGCCGCAGAGCACGGGGCCGATGAAGCGACCCGGGCCGGGCAGCTCGGCACATTCCTCGACGCACTCCCCGAGCTGACAGGCTTGGCCGGCGTCGCACCGATTGCCGCATTCGCCGCAATTGTCGGTGTCGGTCAATCGGTTGATGCAGGAGCCGGCGCAATTGACGAGCGGGAACAGGCAATTGACGCTGCAGCGGCCGCGCAGACACGAGATGCCCGGCGGGCAAGCGAGGCCACAGCCGCCGCAGTGGCTCGGGTCGCGACCGACGTCGACACAGGCGCCGTCACACTCCGTGGTGCCCTCCGCACACCGGTCTTCGCAGGTCGCGTCGCTGCAGACCTGACCGGGGGAGCAACGATTGCCACACGCGCCGCAATTCTCCGGGTCCGACTCCGGCAGCACGCAGCGTCCGCCGCAGTCGGCCAGCGGCGGCTCGCACCCGAGCACGCAGCGTCCGCCCTCGCACGGTTGGCCGGCGGGACAGGCGAATCCACAGGCGCCGCAATTGACCGGATCGTGACGCAGGTCGGCGCAGCTGTCGTCGGGACAGCGGAACGTCCCGCCGGGGCACCCCTCGTCCTGACATCGACCCGCGTTGCAGACCTCGCCCAGGGTGCACACGACGTTGCACGCGCCGCAGTTGAACGGGTCGGTGGCGAAGCTCGTGCAGGTCCCGCCGCAGCACGCGCCGCCCGCCGGGCACGCGTTGCCGCAGGCGCCGCAGTTGGCCGGGTCGGTCGCGACGTCCGTGCACGTTCCGCCGCAGCTGCGGAGGTCGTCCGGGCAGTCTTCGCCGCTCACACATTCCCCGTCGCGGCATTGCGGAGCGTCAATCGGGCACTGTCGGGCGCAGCCGCCGCAGTGCAGGGAATCGTCGTTGGTGTTGACGCAGCTCCCGGCGCAGCTCCGCAGGCCGGGGGGGCACGTCGAGCACACGCCGCCGAAGCACGCGACGCCGGGCGGGCAGAAGACGCCGCACGCGCCGCAGTTCATCGGGTCGCGCGTGGGATCGACGCACGAGGCGCCGCACTCGATGAGATCGTCGCCGCACTCTTCGGTCCCCATGTCGCGCCGCCCGCC
>JADZFZ010000446.1 GCA_020854145.1 Deltaproteobacteria bacterium
AGCGGGCGGCGCCTCGGCGTGTCGCGCGCGCGGGGACGAGCGGCTCCCCGCGCCAAGCGGCCCACACTTCCGTTGTCCAAGGCGGCGTGTTCGCCTACGCTCGGCTGCCATCACGTAGAGGGGAGACGGGTTCCCACCTCGGCGTGGTCCTCTCCTCGCTCATGGCCGACGCCCCCGAAGCGGACCTGATCGAACGCGCCCGTCGCGGTGATCGCGCTGCGTTCGGAACGCTCGTGCGGATGAACCAGCGACGTCTCTTCTCCGTCGCGCTGCACGTGCTCGGCGATCGCGGCGAGGCCGAGGACGCGACGCAGGAGACGTTCCTCCGCGCGTATCGCGCGATCGATCGGTTCGATGGGAGGAGCGCGTTCTACACGTGGCTCTATCGCATCTGCGTGAACGTCTCGCTCAACGTGTTGCGTCGACGCAAGCGCGTGGACGCAGCCGACCTGGCGGACCCGCGGGTGCCGGAGCAGAGCGCCGATCCGACGCAGGGCCAGACCGATCCGACCGGCTCGGCCGACGCGCGCGCTCTCTACAGCGGGCTCGCGAAGGCGCTCGACGCGCTGTCGCCGTCGCTCCGCACGACGGTCGTGATGGTTCTCATCGATGGAGTGCCGCAGAAGGAGGCGGCCTCGGTGCTCGGATGCTCGGAGGGAACGATCGCGTGGCGCGTGCACGAGGCGCGACGACGGTTGCGCGAGGCGCTCGGGGACGACATGCCCGACGAGATGCCTGCGCTGCCGCAAGCGAAGAACGACGCGAGCGAGAAAGTTCCCGCGAAAAACGCGCCGCGTCCCAAGGACGCACGCGAAGGCCAGGTCGCAAACAGGAGACGCGCATGAGCAACGAAGCTCTCAAGCGACGGCTCCAGCGCGCCCTCGATTCCGTGGGCGACCTCGAGCCGCATCCGAACGCCATGGAAACTCGCCTGCCCAAGATCGCGAACGACGCCGAGCTGAAGAACGCGTTGGCCAAGCACGCCGACGTCGCGTTGTGGATTCGCGAGATCGAGCTCGTCGATCGTGCGCTGCGCGTGTGGCCGGAGCCGACCATCGACGACGACGCGTTCGACGCGATGGCCGCGCGCATCGAGCAACGGCTCGACGAGGATCTGCCTGCGTTGCAGGACGATCCGACCGAAGCGCCGCGATTCGAAGACCCGGATGCGGGCAAGACGTACGACGAGGTGAAGGGCGGTCTCGCGGGCCTGACCGCGGCCGCGAAGGCCGCCGGCCCACCCCCCCCGCCCGCACCGAGCCTCGCCGAGCCCGCGCGCAAGGTCCACGCGCCACCGCCGCCCCCGCCACCCGCCGCGGGAACGACCCGACGCCGCGGCGACGCGACGCTCAAGGGCATCGCGCCGCCGCCTCCGCCATCGTCCGCCAGGCCACCGGGCAGCAAGACGCCGAAGGCCGTCGCATCGGCACCCCCGACGTCGCGCGAGGCCGAGCCGATCGAGCGTCTGTCGCTGACGTCGATGGAAGAGGTGCGCGACTCGGCGGAGCGCGTCTCGCTGTCGGACGTGGGCGTCGGCGTGGAGGCGCGTGACGACGAGGCCGGTGTCGTCGCAATCGGGACGCAGGTGCCGGCGAGCGAGCCGCCCGGAGGCGATGCGACCAGCAGAGAGGTCGGCGAGCGCATCTCGTTCTCGAGGGCCCTGCAGCCGCCGAAGCTCGCGGCGCTCGATGCGAAGCTCGAGCCTCCGGTCGCCGACATCCGTCCCGCCAGCGAGATCCCCGCAGCCCTCAAGAAGGCCGCCGCCGAGGCGCGCGGCGAACGTCGCTCCGATCGACCGGCGCCCGTGATCTCGCTCGATGCCGCGCGAGACCGCGCGCCGGCGGCGGCGCCGAAGGAAGGGCGCTCGATGTTCTGGCCGACGGTCGCGGGCGTGTGCGCGCTCGCCGCCGCAGCGGTCATCGCCATCACCGTGCAGCAACGCTCCGCCGCGCCGGGCTCCATGGCGCAGCTCGATCAATCGGAGCGCTCCGCGGCGGAGCCCGCCGCGACGGTCGCGCCCGCGGCGCCGGCGCTCGAGGTCCCTCCGCCGCCGCCCGCCGACAGCCCCGCGATGATCCCCACCGGTGCTGCGGCCGCCGTCGGGCCCGAGTCTCCCGCCACCGAAGCCGAGGGTGCGGCGGTCGGGCCCGAGTCCGCGTTCAACACGGGAGCGATGCCGGCCCCCGCCGCTCCCGCCGCGACGGCGACCACGACCGTGGCTCCCGCGCAGCGCGGGCTCGGCGCGGTCGGCGGAGCAGCCCCGGGCGGGTCGCCGCGCGAAGCGGCGCCCATCGTCGCCGCAGCCGACGCCCTCGGCGAGACCGACGACGGCGCCACACGCGGACGCGCGCGTGACGAACGCGCCGAGGGCGACGCCGAGGAGCGGCGCGATCGCGAGCGGGTCGCATTGCGGGCGCAGACCGAACGGCCAGCGCGTGGAGGGGCCGGAGGAGGCGGCGTGGTCACCGAGGCGGCCGTCGCACCGACGCGATCGACCGGCCGACCCGCCGCGACGCCTCCGCCGACGGCAGCGCCCACGGCGCCTGCCCCGTCGCCACCGCCGGCACGCCAGCCCGCCCGCGAGCCCGAGGCGCCGGTCGATCCGTCCACGCTCCCGGTGACGCTCGATCGCGCCGCGGTCGTGCGCGGGTTCGCCGGTGTGGCTGCCGAGGTCCGCGGATGCGCGACGGACGGCCGCCACGGCGTCGCGCAGGTCGAGGTGACCATCGCGAACACCGGACGCGTCGTCGGCGCGGTCGTCAGCGGTGGGCAGTTCGCGGGCACACCGATCGGGAGCTGCGTCGCACGTGCGGTGCGGCGCGCGCGATTCCCGCGGTTCCAGCAGCCCACGGTCCGCGTCAGCTACCCGTTCAACCTGTAGCGCGGTCTGCCGTCTTCACGGGGGAGCTGCAAGAAGGGCAAAGCACGGAGCGCAGGCTCTTCTTGCCGACTCGGCGACGCAGGTCGAGCGGATCCCCCGACGGCCAGCACGGCGCGCGAGCGACTTGACTGCGTCGGGCGCACCGGTAGCGTGCCCCGCCATGCGCTGGCGATTCTTGCTCCTTTGTTCCTGCGTGGTCGCACCCGTCCTCGGCTGCGGCGACGACGACGGCGGCACCGAGGTAGGCCCGATGCGGGACTCCGGGCCGCGCGAAACCGGCACGCCGACCGGCGACATGGGCATGACCACGGGACGCGGAGTCTGCGCCGACGCGCCGGAAGCCGCCGACCTCAACGGTCAGTTCGGCCTGCTCGCGTCGCTCGACGTCAGCTTGACGGGCCGGCCCGCGGCGCTCGTCAGCTTGTGCCCGGATCCGCAGACGACCTCGGCGGAGCTGTTGCTGCGCATCGATTCGACCCAGAGCGCCGGCTCGGTGTCGTTCGACATCGACGTCTGCGACATCACGCTGCCCATCGTCGCGGGCGCGGCCGGCGAGTGCGGCCCGACGAACCTCGAGATCGCCATCACACCGGGCGCGGAGCTCGCCGCGCGTCTGCCGATGATCCCGGTGCCCACTGCGATGGCGACGGCGGCGACGACCACGGGCGGCAGCCCGCTCGCACCCGGACCGTTCGCGCTCGTCGTAGGAGCCGCGCTCGCGTCGCCGAGCGATCCGCTGCCGGCGTGGGACACGTCGCGCGCGGGATGTGGGCTCGGCATGGGCGGCGCGACGATGGCGTGCGTGTCCGGCGCCGAGCTCCTCGCGGACGACGACA
>JADZFZ010000447.1 GCA_020854145.1 Deltaproteobacteria bacterium
CTCGAGCGCGCCGGCAACGTGCAGGACTCGCTCGTCGTCGAGCGCGAGCTCGAGCGCATCACGACGTCCATCGAGCAGATGCGCGGCCGGCTGCGGTTCCTGTCGGATCGCATCGCGTTCTCCACGATCACGCTGCGTTTCCAAGGGCGGCCGACGGAGTCGCTCGGACCGGCGAGCAGCCAGTTCCGCCTCCCGTTTCCCTGGCTCGACCAGCTCGGGCTGTCCAACCTGCTCGACCTCTCGGGCGCGGAGTGAGGAGGGCCATGATGCGCGTTTCGGCAATTCTCCTGGTCGGCATCGGGCTCGTGGCCGCGGGCTGCGGTGACAGCTTCGACGTCCGCCGCACGGCCGGCCTCACGGAGTTCGAGGACGATCCGGGCGGCGAGTACGACTACCGCGCCACCACCGCGGACGTCGTGGTCCTCGGGGTGCGCGAGCTCGACAACGACCCGCAGGGCACGCTCGACTTCTGGACGCAGGCGGTCCGCAACCGCGTGCGCGACCTCGGCGGTTACGAGCTCGTCCGCGAGCTCGGCGTGCGCGCGGCCTCCGGACAGGAGGGCAAGCAGCTCCAGTTCGCGCGCGAGCACGAAGGTCGCCCCTACGTGTACTGGGTCACGCTCTTCGTCACCGACGACACGATCTACGTGCTCGAGGCCGGCGGCGTGCGCGAGTCGTGGCAACGCGACGAGCGCCGCATCCGCGAAGCCATCGCCGGCTTCCGCGTCGATTGACTCACAACATCCCGGAGGCGGCGAGCAGATCGACCATCGCGAGCTGTCGGTCGAGCGCGCGCAGGAGCACGGTCGTCTCGGCCTCCTCGTGCTGACGACGCGCCTCGTCGAGCTCGATCCCCGTCAACGCGCCCGCTGCGTACGCGGCCTCTGCGCGACGCCGGGCTCGCTCCGCGACGTCGACCGAGCGCTGCGAGAGCTCGAGCGCTCGCCGCGCGGTCTCGACGCGCCTGAAGGCGTCGCGCACCTCGAGACGCACGCTGCGCCGGAGCTGCACCTCGCGCTCCGCGATCTCGTCGAGCGCGAGGCCCGCGTCGCGGATCGCCGAGTATCGCGCGCCGCCGTCGTAGAGCGGCACGGTCAGCTGACCGACCGCGACCCACGAGACGTTGTCGCCGGAGAACGCCGTCGAGGCGGAGGTCCAGTTGAGCGTCCAGCTGATGGACAACGTCGGCAGGAACCGGAGCCACTGCTCGCTCAACGTACGGCGTGCGACGAGCCGGCTCGCATCGAGCACGCGCAAGTCCGCACGCCGCGAGAACGCGCGCTCGATCCATCGATCGAGCGGCTCGTCGGCGCGCGGCGCGGGATCCCCTTCGGCGTCCACGGGCTCCTCGAGCGCGAGCACGTGACCGAGCTGGTCCTGCGCGCGCGCGAGGGTGGCGTCCGCGTCGGCCACGCGCCGCGCTGCTTCGAGCACCGCGAGCTCCGCACGCGAGCGATCGATGGGCAGCGCGACGCCGGCGCGGATACGGGCGTCGGTCGCACGGTGTTGCCGGATCGCGCCTTGTAGCTGGGTGCGAGCGAGCGCGGCCGCACGCCGCGCGGTGAGCACCGTGTAGAACGTGCGCGCCGCGGACGCGCGGACGAGGCGGGCGGCGTCTCGGACGCGCGAGCGTGCGAGCCGCGTCGAGGCCGCGGCGGTCCGGCGCGTGCCGAACGTGCGCGGCACGATGGTCTCGCTCGCGACCACCGTGCCCGAGAAGAGATCGGCCTCGCGGATCACGCCCACGCCTGCGCGCTCGATCTCGGAGTCGTAGCGCGTGTAGGCCGCCGTGGCGGTCAGGTTGGGCAAGAGCGCCGAGAGCGCCGCACGCTCGGCCTCCTCGGCGCGTTCGACCGCGAGACGCGCGAGGCGGATCTCGGAGGTGCTCGCGTGCGCTCGCCGGAGCGCGGCCACGAGCGTGACCCTCCGCGAGAGCACCGCCGGGACCGGGCTGACGAGGCGGTCCAGCTCCTCGGGCGCGAGACCTACCTCGGCTGGGCGGACCTCGACCGCGGCCGGGGGCGTCTCCGGAGCTTGCGGGGAGGGCTGGCGGTCTTGCGCGGATGACGCAGCGCCGACCCCCGCGGACGCTGCCAAACCAAACGCCATCAACGCAAAGATTCGTAAGGTTTGTAAGGCCGGGCGCCGCACGCGCCCGAGCATGTCACGGCTCGCCGCGTCCGCCAGCGACCGTCGGGTGGCTCTGCGCGAGGGCCCGCCGCTGGGCCGGGGCCCGAACCGTGCTACACCGCGTCCGCGTGCTGTGGGTGCGAGAATCGGTGGGAATGACCGTCGGTCTCGATGGTTCCGGCACGCGGCGTCGTCCGATGAGCACTCGTCTCGTCATTGCCGCGTTGGTCCTCACGGCATGTGGAGGCGGAGCGACCGCCGAGGGGCGTACCCCGCCGACGAAAGGGACAAAAACAAAAGGACCCGGCGCTGCGGCTGCGCGCGTCGTGGAGACCGCTCGGCCACGCCCTTCTCCTTTCACGCGCACGCTGTCGCTGAACGGGACGCTCGACGCGCGCGACAGCGTGCAGGTCGCTGCGCAGGTCGAGGGTCCGATCACCGGCGTGCGCGTGGACCTGGGCGACCGCGTGGAGCGAGGTCAGGTGCTCGCGCGGATCGTCGTGTCCGACGTGCGTGCCCGCGCGCAGCAGTTCGACGCCGAGCTCGCTCAGGCGCGTGCCGATCTGTCGCGGCTCGAGCAGCTCGCGCGAACCGGCGACACGACCCCCGCAGAGCTCGAACGCGCGCGCACGAAGATCGCGGTGCTCCGCGCCCAACGCGCGCAGACCGTCGTGGATCTTCGGGACTCGACGGTGCGCGCGCCGTTCGCGGGCGCCATCGCA
Source organism: Deltaproteobacteria bacterium (assembly GCA_020854145.1). Taxonomy (GTDB): domain Bacteria; phylum Myxococcota_A; class Polyangia; order Polyangiales; family JADZFZ01; genus JADZFZ01. The sequence goes on from JADZFZ010000447.1 coordinate 2,853, forward strand.
CGCAGGCACGTCGCGCAGGGCGCCTACGTGCGTCCGGGCACGCCGCTCTTCGATCTCGTCGCGGTCGATCCGCTGCGTCTCGCGCTCGAGGTCCCCGAGCGCTACGCGCCTTCGGTCCGCGTCGGCGACGTCGTACGCGTCGCGCCCGAGGTCGCCGTCGGTCGCGCTTCGCCGAGCGATCAGGGGTTGGCGGCGCCCATCGTCCGCATCGCGCCGGTCGTCGATCCCGCACGCCGGACGTTCCGCATCGAGGCCGAGGTGCCGGCCGGTGCCGGAGCCTTGCGACCCGGGATGTTCGTGGTCGGGACCATCGCGCTCGGCGAGGTGGCCGGAGCGCTGCGCGTGCCGCGCCAGGCGGTGGTCACGGTCCTCGGTCGCCCGCGCGTGGTGCTCGTCGTCGACGGCCGCGCGACGCCACGCGAGATCGAGATGCTCGGCGAGGAGGGTGCCGACGCGATCGTGCTCGGCGTCGCGCCCACCGACGTCGTCGTGACGCGAGGGGCGGGCACGTTGGCACCGGGTGCACCCGTCCGCGCCTCATCGGAGCCGCCGCCGACGGCGGCGGCAGAGGCGCCACCGACGGGCGCGCGATGACGCTCTCGGAGATCTGCGTCAAACGACCGATCTTCGCGCTCATGATGGTGAGCGCGCTGGTCGTCTTCGGCGCGCTCTCGTTCGGCAAGCTCGGCGTCGATCAGTTCCCGGACGTCGAGCTGCCGGTGGTGACGGTCACGACGTCGTTGCGCGGTGCGAGCCCGGAAGAGGTCGAGACGCAGATCACCAAGCCGCTCGAGGATGCGATCAGCACCGCCTCGGGCATCGACGAGATCAACTCCACGTCGCTCGAAGGGCTCTCGATCGTCACCGTCACGTTCGTGCTCGATCGCAACCGCGACCAAGCCACCCAGGACGTTCGCGATCGTGTCGCGCGCGTCGTCGGGGATCTGCCCGTCGGCACCGACCCGCCGGTGGTCACACGCTTCGACACCACCGCAGCACCCGTGCTCACGCTCGTCGTCTCCTCGCCCCGCGATCTGCGCGAGCTGACCGATCTCGCACGCCACGACGTGCTCGAGCGCCTGCAGGGCGTCTCGGGCGTGGGACAGATCGATCTCGTCGGTGGGCGTACGCGCGCGTTCAACGTCTACCTCGACGCCGATGCCCTCGTGTCGCGCGGCATCTCCGTCGGCCAGGTGCGCACCGCGATCCAGCAGCAGAACGTGGAGCTGCCCGGCGGGCGCGTGGCGAGCGACGCCCGCGAAGAGATCTTGCGGACGGTCGCGCGCGTGCAGAGCGCGGACGAGCTGCGCGAGCTCGTCGTCGCCGACGTGCAGGGGGCGCCGCTCACGCTCGGCCAGATCGGGACCGTGCAGGACTCGGAGGAGGACCCGCGCTCGCTCTCGCGCCTCGACGGACGTCCGGCCGTGGCGCTCGTGGTGCAGAAGCAGGCGGGCACCAACACGGTCGAGGTCGTCGACTCCGTCTTGGCCCGGCTCGCGACGCTGCGACAGGAGCTGCCCTCGGACATCCGCATCGACGTGGTGCGCGACCAGTCGAAGTTCATCCGGCGATCCATCCACGAGGTGGAGATCCATCTCGTGCTCGGCGGGGTGCTCGCGAGCCTCGCCGTGCTGCTCTTCATGGGCTCGCTCCGCTCGACGTTCATCGCCGCGGTGGCGATCCCGAGCTCCATCGTCACGACGTTCGTCGTGCTGCGCGTGCTCGGCTACACGCTCAACAACTTCACGTTGCTCGCGCTCACGCTCGCGGTCGGCATCGTCATCGACGACGCGATCGTCGTGCTCGAGAACGTCTATCGGCACGTCGAGCGGGGCGAGTCGCCCTTCCAGGCCGCCATCAAGGGCACCAAGGAGATCGCGCTCGCGGTGAGCGCGACCACGCTCTCGCTGATCGTGATCTTCATCCCGACGGCATTCATGGAAGGGCGTGTCGGCCGGTTCTGGCGGAGCTTCGGCGTCACCGTCGCCTTCGCGATCGCCATCTCGTGGTTCATCGCGCTGACGTTGACCCCGATGCTCTGCAGCAAGCTGCTCCGTCCGCCCAAGCACCTGCACGGGCAGAAGAAGCGCGGCCTCGTCGACCGCCTCAACCAGGTGCTCGACGACTCGTACGGCTGGCTGGTCAAGCTCTCGCTCAAGGCGCGCATCGTCATCGTGCTGCTGGCCGTCGCGACGGTCGCGGCCATCTACCCGCTCGGCGTCAAGATCGGGAAGGACTTCGTTCCGGTCGACGACACGAGCGACTTCTCGATCGCGATGACGATGCCGGAAGGCTCGAGCCTGCGCGCCAGCTCGGAGACCGCGACCGAGGTCGAGCGCGTGGTGCGCGGCATCCGCGGAGTCCGCACCATCTTCACGACCATCGGCTCGAGCCGCGGCGGCGACGACGTCACCGAGGTCACGATGTACGTCGCCATCGAGGATCTCGAGAAGCGCGATTACTCGCTCTTCGAGGTGATGGGCCAAGTGCGCCGCGCGCTGGCGCCCTTCGCAGACCTGCGACCCGCCGTCGCGGGCGTGAACAACTTCGGAGGCGCTCGCGGCGGCCAGCTCGGCTTCGCGCTCCGCGGTCCCGATCTCGAGGCCCTGCAGCGTTACGCGGACGAGATGGTCACCCGCATGCGGCGCGAGCCCGGTCTGGTCGACGTCGACACCGGCGCCGCCGTACGCAAGCCCGAGGTCCGCGTGCTCGTCGATCGGCGGCGCGCCACGGACCTCGGCGTGCGAGCGGGGGAGCTCGCGTCCGCGCTTCGCACGATGGTGGGCGGAGAGCCCGTGTCGAAGATCCGCGAAGGCTCGGAGCAGTACGACGTGTGGCTGCGGCTCGAGCCGGCCGACCGCGCCTCGCTCGAGCTGCTGTCGCGCCTGCCGATCCAATCGCGCAGCGGGCTCGTGCGGCTCGATACGCTCGCGACGCTGCTCCGCGATCGCGGGCCTGCGCAGATCGACCGGATGAACCGCGTCCGTCAGGTGAGCGTCAGCGCGAACCTCGTCGACGTGCCCCTCGGAACGGCGATCGATCGCGTGCGCGCCATCGCCGCCGAGCTCGACATGCCCGCAGGCTACGAGGTCGTCTTCTCGGGTCGCGCCAAGATCATGGGCGAGACGATCGGGCAGTTCTTCATCGCGCTCGGACTTTCTCTTCTTTTCATGTACATGGTCCTCGCGGCACAGTTCGAGAGCCTGCTGCACCCGGTCACGATCCTGCTCGCGTTGCCGCTGTCGTTGCCGTTCGCGCTCCTGTCGTTGATGCTCCTCGACGACACGCTGAACCTCTACTCGACCTTCGGCGTCTTCATGCTCTTCGGCATCGTGAAGAAGAACGGGATCCTGCAGGTCGACTACACGAACACGCTGCGCGCCCAGTGGGCCGAGGCGCGAAGTGCCGGAGAATCAGGGGCTTCCGCAGCTCACGGTGCGAGCATCGACTCGCGCGACGAGCGTAACCGCGCGATCATCGAGGCGAACAAGACGCGCCTGCGCCCCATCCTGATGACGACTCTGACGCTCATCGCGGGCATGATCCCGATCGCGCTCGGCGAAGGTCCCGGCGCGGCGACGCGCGCTTCGATGGCCAAGGTCATCATCGGCGGCCAGGCGTTGTCGCTGCTCATCACGTTGCTGATCGTCCCTGTCGCTTATAGCTACTTCGACGACGTCGGCCGGGTCTGGGCGCGGCTGCGCGATCGGCTCGGCAGACGTCCGCCCGTGGCACCCGGATCGCCGCCGCCCGCGGCGGGCAGCGAAGCCCAACCCGGCGCCGCCGAGTAGCGCCGCTCCGGCGGACCGATCGCCGTCGTACACTGCCGCGCGATGACCTGGCAGATGGGCGTGACGATCTACGTGCAGGACCCCGAGCGCTCCGCGACCTTCTATCAAGCGCTCGGGCTCGACGTCGGCGTCTCGTGGCAGCTCGGCGGGACGCGCTTCGCGATCGCGCAGCCCCGTCAGCGCATCCCGCGATGGCGCATCGTGCTCGCGCCCGCCGCGCTCTACGGGCGTCCGCCGGGTCCTGTGCCGCAGAACCTCTTCACGATCACGATCTTCCCGGAGGGCGACGACACGGTGGCGGCCATGGTGGAGCGTTCGGTGGCGGCCGGCGGCAAGCTGATCGAGGGCCCGAGCCGCGAGCCGGTCGACGTCGCGATCGTGCAGGACCCCGACGGGCACCACGTCGTGCTCGGGGGCACGTAGTCGGGCCGCGAGGGCCGAGCGCGCTCACGCCGCGTGCGGGCGTCGATCGAGCAGGTCCGCGAGCGCCGCATCGACCGACGGGTGCTCGAACTCGAAGCCGAGCGACCGAGCGACCGCCGGCACGACGCGTTGACCGGTGAGCAACACCTCGGCGCCTTCGCCGAAGAGGATCGCGAGGCTGAAGCCGGGGACCGCGAGCCACGAGGGTCGATGCATCGCGCGACCGAGCGCCCGCGCGAAGTCGGTCATGGTCACGGGCCGCGGCGCCACGGCGTTGATCGCGCCCGTCACGCGCGCATCGTCCATGGCGAAGAGCAGGAGGCGGATCTCGTCGGCGAGGTGGATCCACGGAAACCACTGTTTTCCGGAGCCGATCGGCCCTCCGACGAATGCGCGGAAGGGCGCGACCATGCGCTCGAGCGCGCCCCCGTCGGGTGACAGCACGATGCCGGTGCGCACGCGCGCGACGCGCACGCCGGACGACTCGGCCTCGCGTGCGGCGTCTTCCCATTCGACGCAGACGCGGGCCAAGAAGTCCCGACCCGGCCCCGTCTCCTCGGTCACCTCTTCGTCGCCGCGAGGCCCGTAGAAGCCGACGGCCGACGAGCTCACGAGCACGCTCGGCCGGCTCTTCGCCTTCGCGATCGCCTCGACCACCCGCTCGGTCGAGCGTACCCGGCTGTCGCGGATGGCGCGCTTGTGCGCCTCGGACCAGCGATGGGCCCACACCGGCTCGCCGGCGAGCGAGAGCACCACGTCGCACCCGTCGAGCGCACGTTGCCAGTCGCCGTGCTCCGCTGGGTCTCCGGGCAGCACCTCGATCCGGTCGCGTGCGTCCGCGCCGCAGGCACGCTCGATGCGACCGCGTGCCTCGACGGGACGGCGGCTGACGAGGACCACGCGGTCGCCGCGCGCGACGAGGCTCCGGGTGACCGCGGCACCGATGAGGCCGGTGCCGCCGGACACGAACACCCTCCGCTTCTCGCTGGCTCTGCCGCTCTTCATGACGCTCCGTTAGGCTCGGATGGTCCTCGGCGTCAAGCGTGCTGGCCGCCGCGAGATGTGCGTGGTAAGAGGCCCGCCCCGCGATCGCGGGCGGTTTTGCCGCGTAGCCTCACGGTTGCCGGCGGGGCCGAAATTCCACCGGGCGCCTCGCGCTCGATCCGATCGGCGGTGCCCGCTTCGCGGGTCCGGTCGGACGAGGCGTCTCGACAACCAAACAGGAGAGCCCCGATGTCCGAGATCGAAACAGAGTCTGCTGCTCCGTCCCCGCCAGCCGCATCGACCATGGCGGCGGTCATCGACGAGCCCGCGATCACCATGCGATCGCTGCTCGAGGCCGGCGTCCACTTCGGACACCAGACCAACCGGTGGAACCCGAAGATGCGCCGGTACATCTACGGCGCGCGTAATGGCATCCACATCATCGACCTCGACCAGACGCTGCCGCTCTTCCGGCGCGCCTTCGACTTCGTCAGCGACACGGTCGCGCGCGGTGGCCACGTCCTCTTCGTCGGCACCAAGCGCCAGGCCGCCGAGGTCGTCGTCGAGGAAGCCACGCGCTCGTCGATGTTCCACGTCACCAACCGATGGCTCGGCGGCACGTTGACCAACTTCCGCACGGTCAAGAGCGGCCTCGAGCGCATGCGCGCCCTCGAGACGATGAAAGAGGACGGCACCTTCGAGCAGGTGACGAAGAAGGAAGGTCTGCGGCTCGACAAGGAGCGCGCGCGTCTCGAGCGTTATCTCGGCGGCATCAAGACCATGAACTCGGTGCCGGCCGTGCTCTTCGTGATCGACCCGAACCACGAGCGCATCGCGGTCCACGAGGCGAACAAGCTCGAGATCCCGATCGTCGCGTTGACCGACTCGAACTGCGATCCCGACTGCATCGACTACATCATCCCGGGCAACGACGACGCGATCCGGGCGATCAAGCTCGTGACGCAGCGGCTCGCCGATGCGTGCATCGAGGGTCAGTCGCGCCGGCGCGAGTACCTCTCGCGCGATCGCGCGACCGAGGGTGCGCCTGCCGGCGGCGGCGCTGCATCGGGCGATGCGGCCGCGGGCGGTGCGGGCGGTGCGAGCGCAGGCGCGACGGTCGAGTTCGCGCGGCGTGGCGGGCGTGGCAAGGGCGGCGGCGGCCGCAGCTGATGGAAGACGTCTCGAAGCTGACCTTCCGGCCAGGGTGCCTCGGTTGTGGGGCGTGTGGGGCTCGGAAGGTGAAGTCGACCGAAAGGATGAGCTGAGATGGCAAACGTGACCGCAGCGATGGTCAAGGAGCTTCGCGAGCGCACGCAGGCCGGCATGATGGACTGCAAGAACGCGCTCGAGGAAAGCGGCGGCAACATGGACGGGGCCGCCGAGATCCTGATGAAGAAGGGTCAAGCGCGCGTGGCGAAGGCGGCGGGGAAGATCGCAGCCGACGGCCTCGTGCACGCGTACATCCACCAGGGCGGGCGGCTCGGTGTGCTCGTCGAGGTCAACTCGCAGACCGACTTCGTCGCGCGCTCCGAGGAGTTCAAGACGTTCGTGGACGACGTCGCGCTCCAGATCGCGTCGATGGCGCCGCAGTACGTGCGCCGCGAAGAGATCGCCGAGACGACGCTCGCGAAGCAGCGCGAGATCTTCGTCGCGCAGCTGGCCGAGGAAGAGGCCCAGACGGGCAAGAGCCGCCCCGAAGCCGCGCGCGCCAAGATCATCGACGGCAAGCTGGCGAAGTGGGTGAGCGAGGTCTGTCTCGTCGAGCAGACGAGCGTCCGCATCACCGACAAGACGATCCAACAGCTCTCCGACGAGCTGACCGCTCGGACGGGCGAGAAGATCGCGGTGCGTCGCTTCGTCCGGTACGAGCTCGGCGAAGGCATCAAGACGCAGCAGGCCGACTTCGCGTCCGAAGTCGCCGCGATGAAGAGCTGAGCGCTGAAGCGGACCGCGTGACGGGCTGCGGCGCGTTGGCTACGCTCGCGCGCCGTGCTCGACTACAACGCACCTCGTCCGTCGCACCCTGGTATCCGGGTCAAGCGCATCCTGCTGAAGCTGTCGGGTGAGGTCCTCTGCGGGACCGGCACCGACGGCCCGCGTTTCGGGATCGATCCGGACACGGTCAAGACCATCTGCACCGAGCTCGGCGAGGTCCACGCGCTCGGCGCGCAGCTCGGCCTCGTCATCGGCGGAGGCAACATCTTCCGCGGCCTGAAGGGCGCGGCGAGCGGCATGGACCGAACCGCTGCCGATCAGATGGGCATGCTCGCGACGGTCATGAACGCGCTCGCGTTGCAGGACGGTCTCGAGAAGCTCGGCGTCCCCACGCGCGTGCAGACGGCCATCGCGATGGCGCAGGTCGCGGAGCCCTACATCCGCCGCCGTGCGATGCGCCACATGGAGAAGGGACGCGTCGTCATCTTCGCTGCCGGCACCGGCAACCCGTACTTCAGCACCGACACGGCCGCTGCGCTCCGTGCGATGGAGGTCGGCGCGGAGCTGCTCTGCAAGGCGACGAAGGTCGATGGCGTCTACGATCGCGATCCGCTCAAGAGCCCCGACGCCCGCATGTTCGTGCGCCTGTCGTACGACAAGTTCCTCGCGGATCGCATCGGCGTGATGGACTCGACGGCGGTCACCTTGTGCCGGGAGCACTTGCTCCGCATCCGCGTGTTCAACCTCTATACGCGCGGCAACATCCAGCGCGTCGTCAACGGCGAGCCCATCGGCACGCTCATCGGTCCCGACGACTGATCGACCA
>JADZFZ010000448.1 GCA_020854145.1 Deltaproteobacteria bacterium
ATCCCGTGCCACTGCGGCGCCGACGTGGGCCAGCCGACGGCGGAGCGTCCCGCACCGAGCGAGACCCAGCGGACGAACAGAGCGTCGGTGTCGCGCATCACGAAGGGCGCTCTGTCGTCGTCCCAGTCGAAGATGCCGCCGTGCGCGGTACGCAGCACGACGCCGCGTGCGGCGCCTTCGACCATCGTGCCCGGAGGCGCGACGATCGGGCCGAGCGATCCGGCTGCGCCGCCGTGCTCGTTCCACACGCGCAAGAGCACCTCGGGGATGACGACGGGCTCCACGGGAGCGACCGTCGAGGGCGCCGCCGTGACGGGCGCTGCGGGCGGCGTCGGCGCGACCTGCGCGCTCGGCTGCACGACCGGCGCGCGCGGCGGGCGCGCCGGAGCAGGCGTCGCCGACCCAGCGCCGCGAGGTGCCGCGCGCGCCGGTGCTGCCTCGGGTGTGCGCGCCGCGCCTAGCCCGCGACCCTCCGGCACGCCCGCGCGCACGTCGCGCGCATGCGTGAGCCGCGTCTTCGCCGCCTTCTCGTCGAGACCGTCGTCCCAGGGCATCGGAGCGCGCGCGTGCGATGGCGGACCGCCCGCGCGCATCGCCGCCAGGATCGTCTCGCTCCTGTCGTCGCCCGCGAGGGTGCCTGGATCGCGACCCCGCGCGCCCGCGACGCTGGCCGCGATGCCCGGCGTGATCCCCGTGACGAGCCCACCCACGAGCCCCCCGAGCAGGCCGCTTCCCGTGAGCGCGCGGACGGCCACCTCGGCACCGACGCCGGCGACGCCGCCGACGACGCCGGCCGCGCCGAGCGACCCTCCGCGACCCGATGGCGGCGCGGTGGGCAGCGAGGAGAGTGCGACCGCGGGCCTCGCGTGTGGATCGTGCTCGCCGTGGGTCAGACGGATCGCCCAGCAGTTGCGCGTCCAGTCGCGGTTGCCGACGTACGGGTACGGCACGTAGCAGTAGCCCTGGTCGCCCCAGTCGGCGCCCCACGAGTTGCGCACGACGAAGACCCTCGCCGCGTCGTCGTAGCCGACGAGCAGCATCGCGTGACGACCGTGCCGCGCGTCGTCGCGATCGTCGCGACCCGGCATCGCGATGGCTCCGTTCTGCGACGCGCGCACGAACGACTCCGTCACGCGCGTCCCGAACGCCACCGGGAAACCGCTCGCGAGACAAGCGCGGAACGCGTCCACGTCGACCGGCAGCGCCCACCAGTCGAGCGCGACGAGCCGTCGCGCCTCGTCGTACACGGCGCTCGGCGGCTGCACGGCGAAGAGCTGACGCGCGTACGGCCAGCTGCGCTCGGTGGCGACGCCGAGGCGCACGAGCACGCGCACCCCGTCGCTCACGCGCGCCCCGAGGTCCTCGCGGACCGTGTCGTCCCAGAGCCGCTGGTTGAAGTACACGAACAAGCGCGACAGGTCCGTGCGTGCGCCGGTCTCGCGGTACGCGAGGTACTCCATCGCGCCGACGAGCGCGTTGGCCGTGCAGCTCCCGAGCTGCCCCTGATCCTCGACGGGCGTCATCCACGGTCGCAGATCGACCGCGGGCGGGAGCGATGCGAGCGGCACGCGCGGCCGGAACGGTCGCCGCTCGAGATCGTCCTCTTCGTCGTCGCGGCACGCCCCGAGCGCGATCTGTCGACCGAGCACGCTGCCGAACGAGAGGCCGAGCCGACGGCCGAGCGAGGTGGTCACCGACACGTCTCGCGAGTGTAGTCGGTCGGCGCTCGAGATCCGTCGCTGCGGCTCGCAGCGCTTTAACGCCGATTAACGGGTACCGCGCCGCACGTGGAGGAAGCTCGCGCGCATGTCGATCCGCTCCACCGCCCCGCGCGCTCTCCTGCTCTCGATCGCAGCGTTGGTCACGCCCGCGTGCGGCGACGACGACGGGACCACGAGGACGCCGTCCCCCGACGCGGCGATGGCCGACCGCGACGCGTCGTCTCCGCCGCCCGACGCGAGCGCGCCGACCGCGTCGTGGGATCTCGAGAGCAACCTGACCGTCAACGGAACGCCTCTCGACGAAGGGATCCGATCGGCCATCGCTCAGCACCAGGAGCTCGACTCCGGTCCCGGCCTGACGCTCACGCTCACGAGCGCACCCGACTATTGCGCGCTCGTACGCGCCGACGGCTGCATCGCCGACGGCAACGTGGTGGTGCGCGTCGAGATCCATGGAGTCGAGCCCGGCCGGTACACGTTGGGCTCGAGCGTGGAGCCGACACCCGGGACCTTCTCTCTCATCCATCAGCTCGTCGATCGCGACTGCACCGGCGCAGGCTTCGGCCCCACCGAAGGCACGCTGACGGTTCTCGGCGTCGATGGCGGCGCAGCGTCGATCGCGCTCGACACGACGCTCTCGTTCGTGGGCGCGAGCTCGCGCCTCGCCGGCACCGTGACCGCGCCGTTCTGCGACTGAACGCCCCCGAACCTGGAGGCACTCCGATCGACCGCGTCAGCGGCAGTCGATGCGCGCGCCGACGATCTGGCTGCGGCGCGTGTACGAGGCCGCTGCGAGGTGGATCGACGCGGGCGCGCCCTCGTGCCCCGGCGCGACGACGACCGTCCCGTCGGACGCGTAGAGCGTGCCCGTATCCACGCGCGCGAGCTCGCGAAGCACCGCACCCGTCTCGCGCTCGAGCAGCACGACGGGCGCACCTTCGCCCTCGGTCGCCTCGCGCTGCAGCACGACGACGCCCTCGTCGGTACCGACGGCGGCGAGCGGCGCGAGCAGCGAGATCGTCGCGGACGCGAGCGAGCCGTCGGGCGCGAGCTCGTAGACGTGGCGCGGTCCGACGGTCACCACGTGAGCTCCGTCGAAGACGACGCCGCGATGCCCGAGCTCCGTCTCGAGCCCCGTCTCGCCGTACTCGCGCGGCTCCCCCACGGGCATCCCGTCGGGCGCGATCTGCATCGCCATGGCGCGCCGCCCTTCTTCCCAGGTGGCCAGCAGGCCGTCGCACGTCGCGGTCAGCCCGACGCGCGCCGTCGTTCGCTCCAGATCGATGGACGCCACGAGCGCGCCGTCGGAGCCCAGCAGGCGAAGCTCCGTGGTGGTCTCGGTGGACACGAGCGCAACCGTGTCGCCGCTCCCGAGCACGGCCACCGCGGGAGTCGCGACGCCACCCGCGCCCAAGCCCGGGTCGCGCTCGCCGATCGGCGCGAGCGTGTCGGCATCGAGCTCGGCCGCGCGTGCGAAGCCCCCAAGCGGATCGAGCACCCAGAGCGACGTGCCCATGGCGACGACGGCGGGTGACGCCTCGAGCAGGGGCTCGAGCACGGGCCCGAAGAGGTGCACGACCCGCGCGTCGTCTCCGAGCCTGGCGACCCCGGCGGACATGGGCTTCGGATCCGCGCCGCAGCAGAGCCGCGACGACCACGGGATCACCGGCCCGCGCGGCGTCGCGATCCCGGCGTGCAAGAGCACGTTGCCGTCCTCGATCTCCGCACCGAGCGCGAGCGAGAAGCGCGCGCCCGTCCCGGCTGCGGGTCCGGGGCAGACGCGCGGCGTCTCGCACGCGACGACCGTCGATGCGTCGCGGTCTCCTCCTCCACCGTCACGCGGCGGCTCCGCGTCGTCGGGACCGGATCCGTCCGTCGGCTCGCCACCATCGCGCAGCTCGGCGTCGCGTGCCGCGTCGGCGCCCGCTGCGTCGCGGAACAGATCGGCGTCGAACGTCGGCCCCGTCGGGGCAGGCGAGTCGCCGCAGGACGCGACGAGCCACGACACGAGCAGCGTCGACCATCGAGCCATGCCGCTCGTTACCGCGCCCTCGCCCGCACGTCACGCACGCGCGAACGAACCGATCCGTCGCCGGCGCGCATCTCGACCGGTGCTGGCACAATGTCGTCGACGATGCGGAGCACGTGGTCGGTGCCGCTGCCGTGGGTGTTCGCGATCGCCTGCACGATCGCGGTGATCCCGTCGCGTCGGGTGCACGCGAGCGACGCGGGCGCACAGGGCGGCCGCGCGGACGCCGGCGCTCCGACGCCGTCGCGCGTCGACCTCGAGGAGGCCCGCCGCATCCATCCCGGCGCGCCGCCCCCTCGCACGGCGACCGCCGATCCCGAGCGCATCGTCGTCATGTTCCGTCAGGCCTACGACCGCACGGGCCATCCCGGTGCGCTGCTCAACCTCGGGATTGCCCTGTCCGCGATCGGCCGACACTGCGAGGCCGCCGCGACGCTCGGGCGTTACCTCGATCGCCACGCCGCTCATCGCGCGGCGCTCACCGCGCGTGCACGGCGGTTTCGGGCCGAGGCGCTTCGTCGCGGTCGCGGTTGTCGGGCGCACCGCTGATCAACGCCACGCGAGCACGATCCCGCCTCCGCCGGGCACCGCCATCGGTGCGACCGCGAACGCCGGCGGCATCGCGACCACGCGGACGGTCCTTCGCGCCAGGACGCCGCCGAGGAACAACCCGAGCCCTGCGAGCTGCAGCACCCCCGACCACACGACGCCCACCGCCGCGAGGGTGCACTCCTGGTCGCTGCCCGCATCGACGCTTTCGCCTGGTGCGCCCGGCACGTACTCGGTCTCGGGGCAATCCTGGTTCGCGAGAAAGACGATCCAACCCGCGAGCGGGATCTCCAGCGCGCGGGAGCTGCCTTCGATCCCGAGCGCCACGATGGGCGGCACGATGTAGGCGGCGCCGAACACGCCGAGCCCGGTGATCCACAGCGCAGGGATCCCTCGTTCGTGGATCAGCGTCGGCGCGGTCGGCGCGTAGGGTGTGTAGCCCGGCGCACCCGGATACGGCCCTGCCGGCGGCTGCAGCCGCACCGGGCTCGGTGGGGTCGGCTGCGCCTGCG
>JADZFZ010000449.1 GCA_020854145.1 Deltaproteobacteria bacterium
CACCGTCGATCCCGACGATCGCGGTGGGGCACGGGCATGCGTGCGCGATCGACGACGGTGCGCTCGTCTGCTGGGGCGCCCGCCTCGACGCAAGCCCGTACAACTACGACCCGGGTGAGCTGCCCCATCGCGTCGACGGGATCGGAGGCGTGGTGACCGCTCTGTCGGCCTTCGACGCGGGCGCGTGCGCGGTGGCCGACGGGCGCGTCCTCTGCTGGGGCCGGATCGACAGCGGCTCGTGGGAAGACGCCACGTACGATCCGACGCCGCGCCTGGTGGACGGCGTCGATGACGTCGTCGCCGTGTCGGGCCAGCGCAAGCACGGCTGCGCGGTCACGCGCGCGGGGGATGCCGCGTGCTGGGGATACACGGGGATCCCTCCCGGAGGCGGGTATCTGACGTCGGCGGCGGTCGCGCTCTCCGGCGTCCGCGCCGTGGCCGTCGGCGCCGAGCACAAGTGCGCGCTCACCGAGGATGCGCGCGTGCTCTGCTGGGGCAACGGGGACTCCGGGAGGCTCGGGGGCTTCTCGACCCGCAGCAGCGCGAGACCGATGGAGGTGCTGGGGCTCGAGGGTGCGCCGCGATCGGTGGGCGCAGGCGCAGCCCACACGTGCGTGCTCCTCGAGGATGGGCGGGTCTCGTGCTTCGGCGCCGGCGACCGAGGTCAGCTCGGCGACGGGTCCGACCGATCGCACCGGTGGCCGACCTTCGTCTCCGGGCTCGACGACGCTGTGTTCCTCGGCGTCGGCGCGCACCACACGTGCGCCGTGCGTCGGACGGGCAGGGTGGTGTGCTGGGGCGCCGACTACGGGGGGCCGTTCGGCGGAGGATCGGAGTCGCGCGCCACGCCCGTGGAGGTGCCGGGGATCACCGACGCGGTGGAGGTGGCTGCGGGCTACGCGTCGACGTGCGCGCGACGCGCGTCGGGCACCGTCGTGTGCTGGGGCGACAACAGCCACGGGGAGCTCGGCCGCGACCCGCACGAATTCAGGGCATCCCCGGTCGAGGTGCTGGGCATCGACGACGCCGTGGGCCTCGGCGCGGGACCGGGCGGGGCGTGCGCCGCGCGCGCGGACGGCAGCCTCTGGTGCTGGGGGTCGGGGCGAACGTCGCCGGTGCCGATCGAAGGCGTCCACGACGCGGTCGACGTCACGCTCGCGGGTGGTGGCCCGACCGACCCGTGGGGCCCCATGCCCGACGAGGGCGCCCACGCCTGCGTGCTCCATGCGAGCGGGCGCGTCTCGTGCTGGGGCGACGACGACCACGGGCAGCTCGGCGACGGTGCGGCCGGCGAGGGACGCGAGCTGCCGAGCGAGCACGTCGTGGGAATCGAGGACGCCGTCGAGATCTCGGGCGGCGGGTTGCACACGTGCGTGCTCCGCGCGACCGGCGGCGTCGCATGCTGGGGAAACGGCGACTACTGTCAGCTCGGCGGCGGCGCTTGCGGGTCGAGCCCGACCCCCGTGCTCCCGACCCTACCCGGACGGGCGATCGCGATCGCGGCGGGGGCCGACGCGACCGTGGCGGTCCTCGAGGACGGCTCGCCCTACATCTGGGGCTTCACGCGGTACGAGGGGGGAGACTCCGGTCGGTACGTCGGCAGGCCGGAGCCGGTCGCCGTGTGGGACGGCACGAGCTGGGACCTCGGTCCGCTCGGTCCGGTGCGCGCCATCGACCCCGACCGCTGGGCGGCGCGCATCGACGGCACGGTCGTGCGGTGGGGCATGGGTCCTTGGGACGGACCCGGGAGCTCCTTCTGGGCTGGGTCGCTCGTGCCCGCCGTGATCGACGGCATGCCCACGGACATCGTCCAGCTCGAGGCGCCGTGCGCGCGCACGAGCGCAGGCCAGGTCTGGTGCAGGGACGCCGAGGCGGGGACGAACCGCGTCGAAGGGCTCGACGGCGTCGTCGAGCTCGACGCAGGTCCGGGCTTCCGCTGCGCCCGCCACGACGACGGCCGCATCTCGTGCTGGGGCAGCAACGCCGCCGGCGAGCTCGGCAGCGGCGCCCGCGGCATCCCGTTCTCGGACTCCCCGGTCGAGGTCGTCCTGCCGTCCTAGCGGTTGCCGCGGTGGCGCCGGCGAGCGGCGAGGCGCGCGTCGAGGCGGGCGAGCATCTCGCGCGTCTCCTCGGGCGTCGCGAAGCGGCGGAAGAACACCTCGGCGCGATCGCGGCGCCCGATGCGCGCGTACGGCACCACCAGGTCGCGCCGCGCCGCCGCGGCGAGCTCGGTGGCGCCGGCCATCGAGGCGATGTTGCGC
Source organism: Deltaproteobacteria bacterium (assembly GCA_020854145.1). GTDB lineage: Bacteria > Myxococcota_A > Polyangia > Polyangiales > JADZFZ01 > JADZFZ01. Next base: position 2,262 of record JADZFZ010000449.1, read on the forward strand.
GCGTGCGAGAGCACCTCGGTGAAACGTCGCAGGCTCTCCTGATCGCGGGAGCGCCGCGCGTCCAGCCATGCGAGGCGATAGAGGCAGTAGCCGTGCAGGAACGTCTCGCGCGGAGCCGAAGCCATCGCGCGCTCGTAGAAACGTTGCGCGATCTCCGGGTCGCCGCGGAGCGAGGTCTCGTCGCCGAACAGGGCGAACACGATCGCCGGGGTCGTGCCGCTCGGATGCTCGGCGACCAGGCGCATGTAGAGCGGGCGCGCGGTCGCGAGGTCGACGAGCTCCTCGACGAGGCTCGCGTGCGCGAGCGCGTTCCGCTCCGAGGACGCGCCGGAAGGGTTCAGCTCGGCCAGGCGACGCGAAAGCGCGAAAGCACGCTCCAGCGCCCGGCGCGACTCTTCCGGAGACTGCGCCCGCACGGCGCGCGACAGCTCGAGGAGCGCGCGCATCTGACGCTCGCACAGGCTGGCCGTCATCGGGTCGCCCTGGCGCGTCGCGGCGAGGAGACGCTCGAGGAGCGTGACCTCGTTGCGCAGCACGGCCACGGCGCGCGGCGCCGTCGCGGGCCCGCGCGCGAGATCCCGCGCGGTCAGCTCGATGCTCGGCTCGTCGAGCGGCGCTCGCTGCGCGCGGGCCACCGACGTCCCCGCGCACGCCAGCGCGCAGAGCGCGAGCGTCGAGGCCGCGAGCCGTGGCCGCCCGATCGCTCGCCGGCTGCCCGCCGCAGGGCTGAGATCCCGCACGACGAAAGGCTACACGACGCGCCGCGCGCCGCAGCTCGGAGCCTTCGATGGCTCCTCGTCGAGCCCATCGCAGCGCGTGAGGGAGTAACCTCCGTCCGTGAAGACGTGGCTCGTCGGCGTGGTCGTTCTGTCGTGCGTGTCGTGGTCGGCGTGCGGAGACGACTCCGAGCCACCCGACTCCGGCAGCCCTCCGACCGAGGACGGCGCGACGCCGGACGTGGGTGCGCCCGACACCGGCGACGCGTCCGACGTTTCCGCGTGCGCGGTCTCGGTGCCGGCGCTCGAGCCCGGTGACCCGACCGGTCACGCCGACCCGTTCGGCGCGCGTGCCGCCGGTCAGGCGCGCGCCGGCGTGATCGTGCGCGACGAGGACTTGCCGCACGGCTTCATCCCGCGCGAACGCGTCGGAGACTTCGCGCTCGTCAACGATCGTATCGGGGTCGTGGTCGAGTCGGCGCGCCCTTCCGAGGGTTATGCCCCGTTCGGCGGCGAGATCGTCGCGCTCGACCGGATCGACGACGAAGGGCGATTCGCCGGCGACTCGCGATTCGGCGAGACGATCGTGGCCTTCGGCAATCGCATCGTCGCGCCCGAGTCGGTCACCGTCCTGCGCGATGGCGGCGACGGCGGCCCGGCCACGGTGCGCACGCTCGGAGTCCTGCAGCCGTTGCCCGTGCTCGAAGACTTGCTCGGCGCGCTGATTCGCTCGCACGAGCTGCGCGCCGCCGTGGATTACACGCTCGCGCCCGGCTCGTCCGTCGTCGAGGTGACGGCCCACCTCGAGAATCCGAATCCCAGTCGTGCGCGTTACCCGCAACTGATCCACGGCATGCTCCATCGCTACCGATTGCAGGAGATGGCCGTCGGGCACGGGTTCGACGTCCCGGGCTCGGAGCGCCTGCCGTTCATCGGTTTCGCGGGCGACGCGCTCGGCTTCGCGTGGGTCGTCGAGGGCGGCCTCGCGTACGTGTTCGACGACGGCGGGATCAGCCTGTACGGCGGGCCCGAGACGGTGGCGGAGCCCTGCGCGATCACCGAGGTCGCGCTCGGTCGAGTCGTCGCCGGAGG
>JADZFZ010000450.1 GCA_020854145.1 Deltaproteobacteria bacterium
GCTGCCCATCGCGTCGGTGAACCTCGTGTACCAGCTGGTGGGGCTGGACCTCGACACGCTCGCGCAACGGTGGCTGCCGGAACCCGCGCCCACTGCGAGCGACGCGTTCGTGCAGACCTACGGAGGCATCTGCGCCTTCGCCCTCTCGCCGCTGCTCTACATGCTCGGCCTCGCCCTCAAGGCGGGCGTCTGGCACGTCGCGCTCCGCACGATGGGCGTCGGCAAGGGCGCCTTCGATCGGACGTTCCGCACGTTCGCGTACACGGAAGGGACCTCCGTCCTCGCGCTGATCCCGATCGTGGGGCAGCTGCTCGCGCTGCTCGTGGGGGCGGTCTACGCCTGCATCGCGCTCACCGCCGCGCACGACACCGAGTGGTGGAGGGTCGTCATCGCGGCGATCATCGTGCTCGCGCTGATCACGACGCTCTGCTTCGGGTGCGTCGCGGTGCTGGCGGTCGGCCTCTTCGCGGCGATGCCCGCGTAGCTCACAGGGTCGATCAGAATGCCGATCCCGCGGGGGTGCAGGGGGCGCGCGCAGCGCCCCTTGCTCACGCAGGGGTGGCAGGGGGGCGCGTGCCCGCCCCCCTCCCAGCCACTCAGAGGTCGAAGGCCGCAGCGGGCAGCCGGGGCTCGATCACGTAGCGACGCACCACGATCGTGGCGCGGAGCGCCGGCTCCGACTGCGTCCACGTCACGCGAAACGGCAGCCGCACGCCGTCGCGGACGACACGGTGGTCCGCGTAACGCAGGCGGAGTCTCTCCCGGCGCGCACGTAGGCTTCGCTCCTCGAGGACGTCGCTGCCGCGTCGCGCGATGGCCACCCGAAGCTCGTCCCGTTCCCGATCTCGCAAGACGACCACGCGCGCACGGCGCGTCTCGCGCACGGACACGACCGTGGTCCCCTCGAGCCGCGACAAGAACGCGCGCGCGATCGCGTCCACCGGGACGCCGCGCGGCGAGGGGCCCCTTCCGACTCGCCCGCGCGTCACCTCCCGCCCGCCGGCGGTCGTCGCGCGGTACGCGCCTCCGCGGTACACGAGGTCGAGCACCGTGAGCCCTGCGGGTCCGATGGACCGGAGGCGAAACCGGTCGGGTCGCGCCACGGCGAGCGCGCCTTGCAGCCGACCCCCGCGCCCGCTCTCGAGGTCGTACGCGTCGAGGACGTGCTCGGCGACGAACGACACCGGGCGCTGCTCGGCCCGGCGCAGGTCCTCCACGGCGCGATCGCGCGCCGGTCCGGACAGCTCGACGCCCACCTCGTGATCGAGCGGCGCGGGCAAGGGCGGCAACGCGGAGCCGCACGACCCGATCAGCGCGCCCCCGGCGAGCGCGAGGACGACCCGGCGAGCCGAGCTCGCGCATCGGGGCGCGAGCGAAGCCCCTCGCCAGCCATGCATCGCGTTTGCGATCATGTCGTTTACACGGATGAACGAAGCCACACGGCGATCGCCATCCCGGGGGAGGCGCCCACGACGAGCGCGCCATCGAGCCCGCCGGCCACGGCGCGGACGGCAGCCACGAGATGAACGGCGCCGAGCTCCTCGTACCATCCGCAGGTCGGCTCCCCAGCGATCACGCGATGGGCACGGATCTTCGCGGCATCGAGCGCATCGGTCGTGAACGCCATCAGCGACGGTGCGACGACCAGGGGAACCTCGGTCGCGTCGCCCACGGCCGCGCGGAGCGCGCGCGCGACGTCGTCGACGGAGACCACACGCCCGGGCCGCGCAGCGACCACTCCGGTCCCGGCCACGGACGCGAGAATGTTTGCGTTACGTCGTTTTGCTTCGGAGCTGGCCTCGAGCACCAGGACGGCTGCACCCTCCCCGCGCACGGGCGGCTCCGCGCGCGCCCCACGGTCGCCGGCGAGCCAGCCCGCGACCATCGGATCGAGGGCGGCGTCGACGACGAGGTTGCGGCAGCCCACCCCCCCGACGACGGCCCGCGCACACTCGCCGCTCGCGACGACGTCCATTCCCGCGAGCCAGGCGGCCTCGCCCGAGCTGGTCATCCCGGACACCGTGAAGCTCGGACCGCGCGCCGCCGCGTAGATCGTCGCGTGCCCGGTAGGCGAAGAGAGGACGAGGTTGGGGAAGTCGGCAGGGCTCGCGAGGCGTGCGCCTTTGGTGAACACCCTGTGCATGAACGCGGCCGAGTCGTCGAGCGTGGCGAGGTGCGTCCCGAGCACGACACCACTCGACGCTCGCTCGTCCGCGGACACGCCGGCCGCGTCGAACGCCTCGACCACGGCCGCCGCACCCATCCGCGACAGTCGATCGAGACGGCGAGCCCGGGCGGGATCGAGGCGCGCTTTGACTTCGACGCGCGCGTCGTGCGCGATGGCAGCGACCTGCGTGTCTGGCGAGCTCGCGAGCATCTGCGCCACGGTGGAGCCCGCATCGCCTGCGAGCGTCGCCGCGCCGACCCCCGTGACGACCACGGCCCTTCGCGCCGGGATCGACGCGCGACCCGACGCGACCCCGACCCTTCCGAGAACGAGCGCCGTGTTCGCGCCGCCGAAGCCGAACGAGCTCGAGATCGCGAGGGGAACCTCCACCGAGCGCGCGCTTCCGATGACGTGATCGAGCGCGCAGGCGGGATCGGGCGTCTCGAGACCGGCCGTCGGAGGAACGCGCGACGTAGCGATCGCGAGGATCGTGGCGATCGCCTCGAGCGCTCCCGCCGCGCCGAGGGTGTGGCCGATCTGTCCTTTGGACGACGAGACCGGGACCTGCGTGACGCGCGTGCCGAGCACGTCACGAAGCGCCCTGGCCTCCATCGCGTCGTTGAGCGGCGTTCCCGTCCCGTGCGCGTTGACGTACGCGACGTGGCTCGCCTCCGCGCCGGCGTGCGCGAGCGCGCCGCGCAAGACGCTCGCCGCGCCCTCGCCCGTCTCGAGCGGGTTGGTGATGTGGTGCGCCTCGGAGCCGATGCTCCATCCGAGCACCTCGGCGTAGATCCGCGCGCCGCGCTTCTGCGCAGCCTCGAGCGGCTCGAGCACGAGCGCACCCGCGCCTTCGCCGAGGTTGAGGCCGCGGCGCCCCACGTCGAACGGGCGACAAGGCTCGACGTCGACCACGCCGAGCGCGTTGAAGCCGCTCAGCGTGAGCCTACAGAGCGCGTCGGTCCCGACCGCGAGGGCCGATCCCGCGCGTCCCTCGGCGACCGCGCGCGCTGCGATGACGATCGCGTTGGCGCCCGACGAGCATGCCGAGCAGACCGTCGTGCGGGGCCCGAGCGCCCCGCCGAGACGCGCGATGGCGTTGGCCGTGGACGAGAGCGGATGACGGAGCAGCCAGCTGCGAATCTCGTCGGGTGGGATGCTCCCGCGCTCGGCGGCGTGCAAACGGGCGAGGTACTCTTCGTTCTCGAGCATCCCGCCGACGGTCCCCCCGACCGCGAGCGCGCAATGGGCCAGCGTCTCCTCGGGTAACGCCGCGTCACCCACGGCCTCTCGCGCAGCCACGACACCCATGACGTCGGTGCGCGAGAGCGGGTGCTCGTCACCGCCGTCCACCACGAGCGGATCGACCACCTCGGCCGCGAGCTGACCGCGCTGGTCGTCGACGTCGAACAACGACACGCGACGGATCCCACGCACGCCCGCGAAGAGCGCCTGCTCGAACGCGGCGCGTCCGGTCCCGATGGCGCTGACGACTCCGATGCCAGTGACGACTACGCGCATGCGGTCGGGTCGTGTCTGGGCTCAGACGAGCGACGCGACGATGTGATCGACGAGCGCGTCGAGGGAAGCGAGCACCTCGCGGCCGCGCTCGCCCTCGGGCAGCTGCACGCCGAAGCGCTCCTCGACGGCCACCGCGATCTGCAGCGCATCGAGCGAATCGAGGCCCAGGCCTTCGGGGCCGAAGAGCGGCCGCGACGGATCGATCGCCCCGGGCGTCAGGTGCTCCAAGTTGAGCTCTTCGACCAGCACCGACTTCAACCGCTCCACGATCTCCGACCGATCCATCCCTCGGGGCTCCTCCCGTCCTTCGCGAGCCTTCTATCTCTCCGTCCACGCGACCGCAATCGCGCGCCGTCGTGGTGCGCACGCCGATGTGCAGTCGATCACTCGTCCACGAAGCCACCGGCGACGACCGTGATGGCCCGCTTGCCGGTCCTGATCGAACGCGCCGTGATCTCGACGGGCACCTCGCGCCCGGCCGCGAACGGCGTCGCGTGGTCGCGCCAGCTCATCGCACCGGTCGGTTGGACAGGCGTCTCGAAGGTTGCCACGTCGCGGCCGTCCACGCGGAGCGTCACGCGTGCGCCCCCCTCTTCACCATCCGGGACCGCCCAGCCGAACCGCAGCACGCGTCGTCCGGGCACCCGCTCCCATCGCACGCTGCGCACCATGCCGCGCGTGCCGGTGGGCACGACGAGCACCTCTCGCGCGCGACCGCCCATGCGAATCGCTTGCTGGCTCGCCCGGCCCACCATCCCGATCGCGCCGACGTCGTGGTGGCTGCACTCCCACGACATGTGCTCCCAGCCGAGGAAGTCGCAAGGCGTGGTCCCGAGGTGCACGATCGCCTGGCGAATCGCACGCGTCGACTCGAAGCGCCAAGGCTGCGCGCTCTCGTACGCACGTCTCGCGGCCCCGAACGCCGCGAGCGACGCGAGCACGACGGCCGCCGCGATCCACGCCCGACGTCGCAGCGCGAGCCACTCGACGGCGCGCGACGCGAGGTCCCCGGCGGCCGAGGCGAAGGACGCGAACGGCAGCAGCACGGCCGCGACGGCGAGCGGTGGGATGGCGGCGAGCTGCGCGCCACGCGCCGGACCCGTGCCGCCCACGAGCATCGTGACGAAGAGCGCGAGCATCGCGATGGCCGCACGCGCATCGCGCCGCACCACGAGGAGCATGCCGGGCACGGCGAGCGCTCCGACGACGGCGAGCCCTCGGACGAGTCCGGGCTCACCCACGACGTCGTAGAGCGCCTTGACGAGCGCGCGGTGACGAACTGCGACGGTCGCTTCAGCAGCCCCGCGCTGCACGAGCACGAAGTCGTCGGGCGACGCGAACGGACGACCGATGAGCCAGAGGTGCCCGAGGCCCCACAGGGCGAGCGGAACCGCCGCGCCGCCGAGCGCTCGGAGCGCGGTGCGCCCGCCGGATAGCAGCGCGAGCGCCAGGACGGCAGGAAGGACGAGCCATGGCGCGTCCGCAAACCAAGCAGCAATTACCGACAGTGCGCCCGCGGCGACCCACCGACTCTCGAGGGCCAGATCGAGCGCCACGAGCGCCGCGGCGAGCGCCATCCACCCCGGCCCGCTCACGAGGAACCCGTCCCGTGCGAGCACGACCATCCCGAGCGCCATCGCCGCCGCGACGGGCTCGGTCGCCGTCCGGCCCGCGACGCGCGCGAAGGAGAATGCCGAGATCGCGACCGCCAGGACCACGAGGACCGCGATCCCGTGACGTCCCCCGGCGGCGGCGAAGGGCGCGGCGAGCGCGACGACGGCTGGGCTCGCACGCGCGATCCACTGGCCGTACCGGCTTCTCGTGAGGTGCGACCCCTCGGGCTCGACGGGCGGCGGCGCCGTGTCCGCGTCGCGGAGATCGAGGACCCCGCGCTCCCCGAGCGCGAGCGCTCCCTCCACCCACGGCGCATTGCCCACCTGACGCTCGAGGTTCCCGCCGTTCGCGAGGGTCACGATCCCGACGGTGGCTGCGACGAGCCCCGCAGCGAGGGCCGCGTCGATGCGCACCCACGCGCGCGCACGACGCATCAGCGCCTCGCCGAGCTCCACCGCGACGTGCGTCGTGGCAGCGAACGCCGGCAACAGAAGAGCAAAAACAGGAAAATGAAACCGGAACCCCTCGTACTGGAACTTCGAGAAGACCACGAGGCTCGCGACGGCGCTGGCGATGGCGCCGAGCGCGTAGAGCGGCCGCCGGTACGCGAGCACCGCGAGCCCGGGCCACGCCAGGACGAAGACCGTGAAGCTCTGGAGCAACCCGAAGTCACCGGACCACGTGCGTTTGAGCCCGACGCGCAGCGGCGTCTCGAAGGCGTGCACGTCGCTCTCGATCTGCGGGACGCCGTCGTGCACGACGAGCACGCGCGTGTACGGAGCGCGCCACGGCGCCCCGAACATGTACGTGTTGCCGGCACCCCAGGCACCGGCCACGGCGGTCGAGGTCACGGCTCCGCGCCCGAGGAAGCCGAGCGTGCGCCGGTGCTCGATCGCGAGCAGCAGGAGGGCCGGCACGTGCATCGCCGTCGTCGGCTTGATGATCACGGAGAGGCCGAACGCGATGCCCGCGAGCCATCCGCGCCCGGTGACGATGCACGCCAGGAGCAGCGAGAACACCGCGCAGAGCAGAGAGTCGACGGAGTAGTAGTAGAGGTAGTCGCGCTGGCCGGTGGCGAAGAGAAACGCCGCGACGGTAACGGCCGCGGAGCCCGGCCCTACGTAGGCGCGTGCGAACCGATAGCCGCAGAACGCGATCGTGCCGGCGCAGAGCAGGCTGAAGAGCAAGGCGCCGTAGAGGTCGAACGCCCAGTAGAGCGGCGTCGCGAGCAGCGGCATCACGTACGGGTGCATCGGCCAGTGCTCGCCGTTGCGACCGAGGGCGATGTTGCTGAAGCTGGCCGGCAGCTCGCGGTTCCAGCCGAGCCTCCCGTTGTACCAGGACGAGGCGAAGCGATGCTGCTCGAGGCTCAGATCCTCGACGAGCGTGGCGTTGACGTTCAGGTAGAAGCGGACGTCCCGATAGACCCACGAGTGCGCGCGATAGAGGTTCACGCACTCGACCGCGCCCAACACGAAGAGCGCGATGGCGACCGCGAACGCTGCTCGTCTGTGCTCCCCGCGGTCCATCGTCGCGGCCCGCTCCGGGCGGCGCGTCGTCTAACACCCTGCTCCGTGGCCGGCAATCGGCGCGGGGTCCGTGTTGACTCGACCCACGGGCAGCCATTATGCCGGCGCTCCGTGATCCCCGAAGCCGACGAGGACGACGCCGCCGTGCGTGCGGTCGACCCCGTCCCCGCGACGGCCGCGTCGGTGCCGCCGGGCCGCAGTCCCGGCCACGAGCGCCCTGCGCCGCGTGCCGCGGGCAGGCTCGTCGTCGCGGGAGCCGTCGCGCTCTTGGCGTGGCCGATCGTCGAGGTGGCGCTGCACCTCTGGTTCCGCGCGAACGTCGTGACGCGCGATCACTGGCGCGAGGCGGCCGCGTTCGTGCGTGCCGAGTGGCGTGACGGTGATCTCGTGACCGCAGCGCCGCGTTGGGCCGATCCCAACATGCGCGAGGTGATGGGCGATCGGCTCTCGCCCTCGGCGGCCGGACGCAGCGACACCGCGGCGTTCTCGCGCCTCTGGGTGATGTCGATCCGAGGGCACGAATCGCCCGAGGCACCCGCGCGGGCGGCCGATCTGACTCGCGAGATCGGACCCGTGACGGTCTCGCGTTGGGTGTTGCCGCGCCCCGTCGTGCGCACCGATCTCGTCGAGAGGCTCGCGACGGCGCGCGTCGAGCTCTTGCACGACGGGCAATCGCGGCCGTGCCCCTGGCGCGAGCGCGGCATCGCAGCGGGAGGCGGCGTCGACGACGGGCCCATCACGCCCGCGGAGCGGTTCGTCTGCGATCCGGTGCGCTCGTGGCTGTGGGTCGGCGTCACGACCATCGAGGACATGGCGCTCTTGCCGCGTCGCTGCGTGTGGCACCACCCCGAGGGTCGCAACCCCATCCGTGCGACGTTCGACGATCTCGAGCTCTCGAACGCCGTCGTGCTCTACGGCGGCATCCACTACGACCAGGCGCGCGACCTGACCGGTGGGCCCGTCCACGTGCGCGTCCTCGTCGATGGGTCACCTGCCGGCCGCGCGACCTTCCGCGACGCGGACGGCTGGAAGCGGCTCGTCGTCGACACGCGCGCGTCGCGAGGGCAGCGACACGATCTGTCCATCGAGGTCACGGCACCCGATCCGCGGTTGCGGGTGTTCTGCTGGGCCGCGAGCGTGCGCGACGCCGCCGGCGAGCCTCCTCCCGCCCGGAGCGAGACCTGGTGAGCACGCCGGTCGCGAGCGAGTCCGCCGCAGAGCCGCGCGCGCCGCGCTCGATGCGCGTAGCCGCGACCCCATTCCACGTCGGATGGCGCGACCACCTCTTCGGTCTCGCGCTCTGCGTCGCGTACGTCTCGGTCCTGCTGCCCGCGTCGGCCGGCATGGGGATGTCGCGCGACGAGAGCTTCTACGTCATCGCCGCCGAGCGTTACGGCGCGTGGATCGAGCGGCTCTTCGAAGACAGCCGCGGCGCGCGCACGCCCGAGGGCATCACCGAGGGCTGGGAGTACAACAACGAGCACCCGCCCGTCTTCAAGGTGCTCTTCGCGCTGTCGTGGATGGCGGACAAGAAGTGGGACGTCTTCCCAGAAGACTCCATGGCCTTTCGCTTCCCCGGCATGGTGTCGGCGGGGCTGATGCTGTGGCTCCTCTACATCTTCGGAGCGCGTGCGTTCGGCCGCACCGCCGGCGTGATCGCGGCGCTCTCGTACGCCCTGTTGCCCCGGCCCTTCTATCACGCGCAGCTCGACTGCTTCGACGTGCCGATCGCGTTCATGCTGACGCTCGTCACCTACTGCTACTGGCGCTCGCTCACGCGGCGCCGCTGGGCGATCTGGACAGGCATCGCGTACGGCTTCGCGCTCGGCACCAAGCACAACGCGTGGATCCTCCCCGGCGTGCTCCTCATCCACTGGGTGTGGACGCTTCTCGGCGAGATCGCCGAGCGCCGCGCCGGCAAGCCCTGGGCGGTGTCGTACGTACCGTGGTGGCTGCCCGCTTCGCTGCTGATCGGCCCCGCGATCTTCTTCGCGACGTGGCCGTGGATGTGGCTCGAGACGAAGGCGCACCTCTCGAGCTACGTCCGCTTCCACGTCCATCACGTCCACTACAACTACGCGTACTTCGGGGTGAACTGGTTCCGGCCGCCGTTCCCGGTGCACGTGCCCTTCGTGATGACGTTCTTCACGGTGCCGCTCTCGACCCTGTCTCTGGCGCTCGTGGGGATCGGAGCGCGACTTCGCGCGGTCGTGCCGCCCGTGCTGCGCGCGAAGCTGCCTGGCATCGCGACGCCCGATCGACACCGCACCGACGTGCTCCTGCTCGGGACGTTCCTCGCGCCGCTGGTGGTGATCGCGTTGCCGTCCACGCCCATCTTCGGCGGCACCAAGCACTGGTTCGCCTCCTATCCGCCGATGGCGATCTTTGCTGGTTACGCGTTCACCCGCGCGATCGAGATCTTGAGAGAGCGATACGGCCAGCGCCTCGGGAGTGCCTGGCGTGCCGTGCCCTTCGTCGCAGGCGCGCTCGTGATGACGCCACCGTTGCTCGAGACCGAGCACAGCCACATGTTCGGTTTGTCGCATTACACCGTTGGAGCCGGAGGCGTCGCGGGCGCCGCGGACCACGGTATGAACCGCCAGTTCTGGGGCTTCACGACCGGCAGCCTGACCGAGTGGCTGAAGCATCGGATGCCGAACGGCGGCAGCGTCTGGCTCTGCGACACGACTTGGTGGGCCTGGCAGATGTTGCAGCGCGACGGGCGCGTGCCGACGAGCATCCGCGCCGCGCAGAGCATCGCGAGCGCCGACTACGCGCTCGTCCACCACGAGCACCACTTCGTGAAGGTCGACTACCAGATCTGGACCGTCTACGGACGCGTCGACCCCGTCTACGTGCTCACGCACGACGGCGTCCCGATCATCAGCGTCTACGAGAACCCCGCGCGACGGCGCCGCAGCCGCCCGTGACGAGCCGGCGCTTCGCGCTCGCGTTCGTGGCGGTGCTCGGCCTCGCGCTCGGCGGTTGGTGCATCGGGCAGCACGGGCAGAGCTCGTTCCTGCACACGGACGGCCTCGCCTACGCGACGATGAACCGGGCGATCGCCGAGCACGGCGACCTGGACGTCGGTCGCTACGAGAAGGTCCGCGCTCGCACGCGGCACGTCTCACACGGCATCAGCAGCGTGGCGCTCGGCGCCGACGGTCGCTGGCGACCCAAGCACTCGTTCTTGATGCCCGTGGCCTCGACGCCGTTCTACCTCGCGTTCGGAGTGCCGGGCCTCCTCCTGTTCGACGTGCTCGCCGCCATCGCCGCGCTCGCGCTGGTCCAACGGTTCGCGGCTCGCTTCGCCGGAGACGTGCCGGCCGCGCTCGCGACCCTGGCGCTCGCGACGAGCCCGATCGTGCTCGAGCAGGTTCACGGCTACAGCCACGACACGCTCTGCACGCTGCTCGTGGCCGTCGCGCTGGTCGCCACCTCGGAGCGACGCATGGCGCTCGCAGGGCTTTTCGCCGGGCTCGCGCTCTGGGCGAAGCCGACGCTCGTCGGAGTGCTCTTGCCGACGACGATCGCCCTCCTCCTCGTCGAGCGGGCACCTGCGGGTGCGGCGCGGTCGTGGCTCGGTCTGTCCTCGCGTGCGTGGGCTCGCGGCGCGATCGGGCTCGCCGTCCCGACGATCGCGCACGCCGCCTCCAACACCTACCTCTTCGGCGCCCCCTGGATCACGTCGTACGACCGTGTGATCGCGGTGCGCCGCGGCGTGGTCACGATCGACCCCGTCTCCGCGCATTGGGGCAAGCCGATCGGCGAGACGCTCGAGGGCCTGCTCCTGGGTCAACGCGGCTTCGCGGGACAGATGCCGATGGCGCTCGCCGGAGTCGTCGGTCTGCTGCTGCTGCTCCGAGGCCGGCAACGCGGCGTGGCCCTGGGCGGACTCGCCTCCACGCTCGCGTTCCTGGCGATATTTTGCACTTATGAATGGCCGCTCGCCCGTTACGCGGTGCCGTGGCTCCCTGTGCTCGCGCTCGGGCTGGCCGCGCTCGTCGGCACGCTCGCGGGGATCGTACCCTCGCCGGAGGGGCCGCCTGCTCCCGACGAGCGCCGAGAGAATCGCGTGATCCTCGTGGGGCTCGCCGTGGTGGTGGCGCTCGCGGGCACGAGCGCCGTCCTCGCATGGGCACACGAGCCGGCGACGCGTCTGAGCGCGAGATTGGCGACGGCATCGGCGCAGGTCGGCGACGAAACTTGCTCCTTCTTCGACTTGTCCAACGATCACCTCGCGTGTACCCGGCGGTCCGACGATCGTCACCGCCCCGCGGGCCGAGCGGGTCGAGGACGCTGCCGCGCGGCCGGCGTGCTCGGTCCCCTGGTGCTGATCACGCCCGAGGGCTTCCGCTCGCCGGCGACGACCGTCACGTGGCCCGACCTTCCGCGAGGGCGCTCGCCGCATCTCCTGCTCGCGACCGAGCGCCGTCACCCCGGCGCACCTCCCAGCGTGATCGAGCTGCGTGCGAACGGCCGGTCGATCGGCACGTACTCCATCGCCGGCGACGAGCGCTTCCGGCGCGAGGCGCTGCCGGACGATCTGCTCGCGCATCCGCCGACGACGCTGGAGATCGAGGTGCGCGGCAGCTCGTCCACCGCGTGCGTCGACCTCAGGTGGGCCCGTTGAGCCGGCGGCCCGAACCGTTCGCCCCGGGCAACGTCGAGGGGCGCGATCGCGTGCTTCGACGAGCTCGGCAGGAACGGATGCTCGTCACCCCTCGGTAGCGCGCGGCGCGCGGCGCACGGCGCGTCGATCCCCCACTCGGTCGGCACGAACGGTCGTCGCAGATCTTCAGCGCGACGCGCACCGCACCACGGCCGTTCGCTGACCGTTCTCGTCGTCGTACGAGCGGAGCACCAAGCCCGCCGCGCGCGCTGCACGAGCGAGCTCCGGCAGGCCCGGTGCGCTCCGCGATGCGCGCCATCGGAGCTGCGTGCCCGCGCCGACGTCTCGCTGCTCTTGAACGGGACGCGTGGCCACGGCGGTCGCGCGGCCCGCACGAACGATGCGCTCCGCGCGTACGAGGTACACGTCGATGCCGCGCGCTTGCTCGGCGCGCATGCGTGCGGCGATCTCCTCGAAGGAAGCGAATCGTCCCTCGAGCGTCTCGCGCCCGACGCGGAACTCCGCCACGACCCCACCGTCGTCGACGTCGACCTCGACGGTCCAGCGCACACCGCCGGTCTCGCGCGCGACCGTGAGGGCGTCGCTGCGAACACGGGCGCGACAATCCTCCGGCGCCTCGGCCGCGCCGCACGGCACCTCGAGGCGTGCGATCTCTTCGTCGCGCTCGACGGTCTCGCGATCCGGCAGCGGCTCCGCCGCCATCACACCGACCTCCGAGGCGAAGCCGGATAGCTCGCTCGTGCCGCAGCCGGTGTCTCCTCCTTCGTCCCCGCGCACCCGCCGCGACGTCGTCGCGCATGCGGCGAGCGCGAGCGCGAGCGCGGTCGTCGAGAACCGTGTCGCAGCGGTGCGCACTGCGCGGAAGTGTACGCCAGC
>JADZFZ010000451.1 GCA_020854145.1 Deltaproteobacteria bacterium
GCGATTCGGCGATCGATACGGGTGGTCCTCGACCACCGGGATCTCGACGCCGGTGAGCTGCTCGATGGCGATCAGATACGGGCGCTCCTCGCTCTCGCAGAACGCGATCGCGATGCCTGCCGCACCGGCGCGTGCCGTCCGTCCGATCCGGTGCACGTAGGCCTCGGGCACGTTCGGCAGATCGAAGTTGATGACGTGCGAGACGTCCTCGATGTCGATCCCGCGCCCCGCGATGTCGGTCGCCACCAGCACGCGGAGGCGTCCGTCCTTGAAGTGCGCGAGCGCCCGCTCCCGCGCGTTCTGCGACTTGTTGCCGTGGATGACGTCGGCTGCGACGTGCACGCGACGCAGCGACTCCGCGACGCGGTTTGCGCCGTGCTTGGTCCGCGTGAACACCAGCGCGCGGGTGATGCTCGGATCGCGCAGCAGGTGCTCGAGCAGCGGACGCTTGTCGGTCCGCTCGACGAGGTACACGGACTGCTCGATGCGCTCGGCCGTGGTCGCGGGCGGAACCACCGCGACCGTCACCGGGCTCCGCAGGATCGCCGACGCGAGCGCGCGGATGTCGGGCGGCATCGTCGCCGAGAAGAGCAGCGTCTGCCGCTCCTTCGGCACCTTCTCGAGCACGCGGCGCACGTCGTGGATGAAGCCCATGTCGAGCATGCGATCGGCCTCGTCGAGCACGAGCATCGAGACGCGCTCGAGGTGAACGAGCCGCTGCCCCATCAGGTCGAGCAGCCGTCCCGGCGTCGCGACGAGCACATCGATGCCCGCCGCGAGCACTCGCTCCTGCGGCCCTTGCGACACGCCGCCGAAGATCACCGCGTGGCGCACGCCGACGTGCCGCCCGTACGCAGCGAAGCCGTCGCCGATCTGCGTCGCGAGCTCGCGCGTCGGCGTGAGCACCAGGACCCGCGGGTGTCGCGCGCCCTGCGCGCGGGTGACTCCGTCCAGGTGCAGCCGCTGCAGGATCGGCAACGCGAACGCGGCCGTCTTGCCGGTTCCCGTCTGAGCGCAACCGAGCACGTCCTTGCCGGCGAGCACGTGCGGGATCGCTTGCAGCTGGATGGGAGTCGGCGTGTCGTAGCCCTCCTCGTCCACGGCACGCAGCAACGGAGGCAACAACGCGAGATCGGCGAATCGAGTCAATTCAGCACCATGAGTCCGTGCCCCCACGAAGGAGATTCCACCGTTCGGTGGGGAATCCGCGCCGCCGATCCGAGGCGGCGCCGCGGAGCAGAGCGAGTCTTCGAGCGAAGCGAAGCGCGGGCGGGGGTGGAACCCCGAGGAACTTGCTTCCGAGGGGCGGGGGTCTGCCCGCCAGACCCCGTGCCAAAAGGCTCGCAGGTCTCCTCGGGATTGGCCGCGCTGTCAACGTGTTGGCATCGATCGGCGTCGCGACTTCCCCCGCGGAGCGCCTGCTGCCACCATCGGCGCGTGATCCACCGCCACGATCGGACGACGTCGTGGCGTCGCTCGACTCCGTTCGCAGCTTGCGTGCTCCTCGCGGCCTGCGGCGCGACCCCCGAAGGATCGCGCCCTGCGCGCACCCCGTCGCCCCTCGTCCCTGCCCCCGTCGCTCCTCCGCCGCCTCCGCCGTCCGACGACGACAACGACGGCCTTCTCGGCGCGGCCGACCGCTGTCCTGCCCAACCCGAGGACTGCGATGCGTTCCAGGACGACGACGGCTGCCCCGACCTCGACAACGACTCGGATCGCGTTCTCGACGTGTGCGACGCCTGCCCGCTCGACGCCGAGATCGTCAACGACTTCGAGGACGCCGACGGATGCCCCGACGCCCCCGTGCGGGTCATCATCCAGTCCGTCAAGCAGGAGCGGCGCATCGTCATCCGCAGCTCGCTCCGTATCGTCACGCGCATCTTCTTCTCGCGTGGCAACGCGCGCGTCCGTTCGAGCGCGCGCAACATCCTGGACGAGATCGCCACGCTGCTGCGACAGAGCACGCAGGTCGAGCTCGTCGCCACGCTCGGGCGCGCGGCTGCCGACGAGCCCAACGCACGACGTCTCTCGCAGAGACGCGCCGAGGCCGTGCGCGCGGGGCTCGTCTCGCGAGGCGTCGAGGCGACGCGGCTCGTCGCGTACGGCATCGGAACGTCGCGGCCTCTGGGCGCCGTCGCCGACGCCGAGCGCAGCGTCGAGCTCGTCGTGATGCGCGTCGACGGCTTCGACTTCTTCCGCTGGACCGGCACCGATGTGGAATCGACCACGCCCCCCGAGCCGCCCCGTCCGCCTGCCCCGCCGCGCCCGCCTTGTGTGCCAGCTCCCTTGCCGGCACGCGGCCATCCGTGCGATTGACCTCGATCAACCGGTGGCCATGCGCTCTCGCGCCGCGCGAAGGCTCGTGCCCACCCCCGACGATCGAGGAGCGACGACGATGAGCGCTGGACCCGGACCCGAGCATCTCATGCAGCTCATGCAGGGCGTGCAGGCGAGCGGCATCTACAAGGCCGCCGTCGAGCTCGACGTGTTCTCGAAGATCGCCGCGGGCGCCAAGACGGCACCGGAGCTCGCGCGCGCCATCGAGTGCCCCGAGCGGAGCACGCGCATCCTGCTCGACGCCGCCGCCGCGCTCGGGCTGCTCGCGAAGTCCGGCGGCACCTATGCGCTGACGCCCGCCACCGAGACGTTCCTCGTCCGCGGCAAGCCCACGTTCATGGGCGACCTCGTCAACGTCTTCTCGAATCCGATGATGTGGAGCGCCAGCCATCGTCTCGCCGACGCCGTCCGCGCCGACGGCACCGTGCTCGACCAGCACGCCGAGACCCCCGAGCACTCGTTCTGGGAGCAGTTCGCGCGCTCGACCGCGGCCATCGCGATGCCAGCGGCGATGGCGATGGAGGGCATGCTCGACGACTGGCTCGGGCGCCGCGAGCGCGTCCGCGTGCTCGACGTCGCCGCCGGCAGCGGCCTCTACGGGTTCACCCTCGCGCGTCGTCCGAACGTCGAGCTCACGTCGCTCGACTGGCCCAACGTGCTCGAGGAGACGAAGCGGTGGGGCGCACGCCTCGGCCTCGACGCGTCACGCGTCCGCTACCTACCGGGCAACCTCTTCGAGGTCGACTACGGCGGCCCGTACGACCTCGTCCTGATGAGCCACGTCTATCACCACTTCGACGAGCCCACGTGCGCGGGTCTGACGAAGCGCGTCGCCGCGGCTCTCGCGCCGGGCGGTCGACTCGCGATCCACGACTTCCTGTACGACCCCGAGCTTCGCAACCCGATGGGCGCCCTCTTCGCGGCGACGATGCTCATGTGGACGCGCAGCGGCGGGACCTACGGCGCGCATCAGTACGA
>JADZFZ010000452.1 GCA_020854145.1 Deltaproteobacteria bacterium
AGCCCCTCAATCGAAGGTCACGACGGTGCGAATCGATTGACCGGCGTGCATGAGGTCGAATGCCTCGTTGATGCGCGCGAGCGGCAACTGGTGCGTGATGAGCGGGTCGATCTGGATCTTGCCGTCCATGTACCAGTCGACGATCTTCGGCACGTCGGTTCGACCGCGCGCGCCGCCGAACGCCGTGCCCTTCCAGACGCGCCCCGTCACCAGCTGGAAGGGCCGCGTGCGGATCTCCTGGCCCGCGCCCGCGACCCCGATGATCACGCTCGTGCCCCACCCCTTGTGACAGCACTCGAGCGCCTGTCGCATCACGTCGACGTTGCCGATGCACTCGAAGCTGTAATCGGCTCCGCCTTTCGTGAGGTTCACCAGATGGGCGACGAGATCGCCCTCGACCTCTTTCGGGTTCACGAAATGCGTCATGCCGAATCGCTCGGCAATCTCCTTGCGGGCCGGGTTGACGTCGACCCCGACGATCAGGTCCGCGCCGGCCATTCGGGCGCCTTGCAGCACGTTCAGACCGATCCCGCCGAGACCGAACACCACGACGTTGTCGCCCGGCTGCACCTTCGCCGTGTTGATCACCGCGCCGATCCCGGTCGTGACGCCGCAGCCGATGTAACAGACTTTGTCGAACGGAGCGTCCCGTCGAATCTTCGCGAGCGCAATCTCCGGCACCACCGTGAGCTGGCTGAACGTGGAGGTGCCCATGTAATGGAGCAGCGTCTCCTTGCCGCGGGAGAATCGGCTCGTGCCGTCGGGCATGACGCCGCGGCCCTGGGTGGCGCGAATCGCCTGGCAGAGATTGGTCTTGTGGCTCGTGCAATAGTCGCATTGTCGGCATTCGGGCGTGTAGAGCGGGATGACGTGATCGCCGGGCGCGAGGCTCGTGACGCCCGGCCCGAGCTCGACGACCACCCCGGCGCCTTCGTGGCCGAGGATTGCGGGGAACGCGCCCTCGGGATCCTTGCCCGACAGCGTGTACTCGTCGGTGTGGCAGACCCCCGTCGCCTTGATCTCCACGAGCACCTCGCCGTGCTTGGGGCCCTCGAGATCGATGGTCTCGACCGACAGCGGCTGGCCGGCGGCGTTGGCGACTGCAGCACGTACCTTCATCGAGTCCTCCTGGCTTCGCGCCCGCGGGGCGGCGCGGCGTCCATTCCTCTTCGGTGGCGCGACAGGGTAGAAGAGCGCCATGCGGAAGCCAACGTCGCAAGCCCCGGGGAAAAGCGCGTCCCGACGCGACGACGCGCAGTGCCCTTGCGGCAGCGGCTGGACGTACGACCTGTGCTGCGGGCCGCTCCACCGCGGCGAACGAGAAGCGGCGGACCCGAGCGAGCTCATGCGGTCGCGATTCGCGGCCTTCGCGCGGGGTGAGGTCGCCTATCTCTGGCGCACCTTGCACGCGGACCACGACGACCGAGCCCGCCCGCGCGCGGTGGTCGAGGCGGAGCTCGCGCGCGCCTGCCGGAGCGCACGGTACGACCGATTGCGGGTGATCGACGCGGCGCACGACGCGAGCAGCGGACAGGTGCTGTTCCACGCCGCAGTGCGCGTCGATGGCAGGGACCAATCGTTCGTCGAGCTCTCCGACTTCCTGCACGACGGCACCGGCTGGCGCTACCTGTGCGGCGTGTCGCGACCCGCACCCGCCGGGAGCCCCGCGGCGCGCGTCGGCTCGATCGACGCGTATTGGGCGCTGGTGCGAGAACGATGAGCCGTGCTCTCATCGGCGCCCCGAAGAGGAGCCCCGATGAGCACACAAGACCTTCGATCCCTTCTCGACGACATGCTCTCCGAGGTCGACGAGCGTCGGGACGCCAGCACGCGCGGCGAGCGTGCGGCCGCCGCCGCGATCGAGGAAGAGCCGCCTCCCGCACCGAAGCCGTCGGACGATGGCGCGTTCTCCGACGTCGAGGAGCTGCGTGCGCTCGACGACGTCTCGTTCTGCAAGGTGCTCGCGGCATGCCCACGCGACGACCTGCTCACGGTCCTCTCCGGCGCATCGCGTGGGCTCCAGCGCAAGATCCTGACGAACATGTCGAGCGAATCGGTCGCATGGCTGCAGAAGAACCTCGAGTACTTCGACGAGCCCACGCGCGCGCTCCTCGCCGCGGGGCAACGCAAGATGCTGAGCGTCGCGAACAAGCTCGCCGCCGCCGGCACGATCGCGCTGCGAGCCGCCGGTGAGTCGGGTGACGCGGCGAGCGAGCTGCTCTCGGAGGAGATCGAATCGCTCGGCGGCGCGATTGCGGAGCTGCTGACGCTCGTGCAGCGCAAGGGCGTGGCGGGATTGTCGGAGGTCGTCTCCGGAGCGGACCCGTTCCTCGACCACGGCCTGAAGCTCGTCGTCTCGGGCACGGACGAAGCGGAGCTCGCTCGCGCGCTCGACGGCAAGCGGGCCCGATTGCTCGCCGATTACACGCGGCGCCTCGCCGTGATTCGCGAGGGCGTGATGGCGCTGGCGCGCGCCGAGTCGCCCGATTCGTTCCGCAAGCGATTGGGCGACATTCGGTGACCCCCGTCCCCTACATGGGGCCGGAGCAGAGGCGCATGCCGACGAGGGCCGTGTTGTTGTCCTCGAGGCATTCGCGCGCGGCCATGCCGGTGTCGACGCGGGCGTAGACCGGACGATCGGTGGTCGGGGCGGGAGACCAATCGGTGCAGACGATCTCGGTGCGGCCGGGCAACAGGCCGCCGGTGGTGGTGGCGGTGCCGATGAGCGTGCCGCCGGCCGCCGGGTCGCCGTCGTAGAAGTCCACCTCGATTCCCGGGCCGACCGTGGCTTCGCCCCGATTGGTCACGGTCGCGCAGACCTCGAGGATTCCCATCCCGCAGCGCGAGGTGTCGAACGGCGCGGGGTCGGGCGCGAGGTCGGGCGCGAGCAGGACGTCCTCTTCGGCGCGATTGAGCCGATAGGTATTGTGGGTGCGCCAGCTGGGCATCTCGGTCATCGGGATTCCGCCGGGGCCGGTGACATTGTCGATGTGATAGGTGTGCTGATTCCAGATGGCGCGGGCGCCGACCCAAGCATCGTCGCCGCTCGACCAGATCTCGAGACCGGGCGTGCGATCGGCGGGCATCAACGAATCGCCTGCGAAATCGGCCTCGGTATTGCTGGAGAAGACGATCTCGGCGTTGCCGTCGGCATCCACGTCGGCAATCACGGGTTGCTCGGTGCGCGTGCGCGACGGGCTCGGCTCCTCGAAGAGGGTCATTCCCGTCTGCCCATCGTAGACGCGGAAGTATTGCTCGTCGTTGTAGACGACCTCGGCGCGGCCATCGCCGTTGAAATCGAAGACCGTCGAGGACGTGACGTTGCTCGAGTCGTCCTCGGTCGCCACGCGCCAGAGGATCCCGTTGGCGGCGCAGGTCATCGGCCGCGAGGCGCCGACGCACTCGGGATCGAGGACCGCGTAGCGGATGGCGCCCGCGACGCCGATCTCCATACGCCCGTCGCCGTCGAAGTCGGCGACCGTGGGGGCGCCGCCGCTGCCCTGCGGGTCGCCCGGCAATCCGATCATGTGGCGCACCATGCCGGTCAACCCGTCGTGGATGTAGACGGTTCCGCCCGCGACGCGGATGACCTCGGGACGCGTGTCGCGCCCGGCTGCACCCGCCATGTCGACGACGTCCGCGACGGCGCAGAAGCCGTCGCCGCCGGCCATCGTCTGCCAGAGGATCGTCCCGTCCGCGCGATAGACGGTGTTGCCCGCGATGACCTCGGCGCTGCCGTCCTCGTCCAGGTCGGCGACACACGAGAGGGGGCCCTGTCCGTTGGCGCCGCGCCCTGCGGTCCCTGTCCAACGGACGGTCCCGGTGAGCGCGTCGAGCACGACCCGTCCGACGACCGCCTCGACGGTGCCGTCGCCCTCGAGGTCCGCGAGCGCGACGCTGCCGTTGGCCTCGGTCTCGTTCGCGGGCAACACGGTGTCCCAGAGGACCTCGCCGAGGTGGCTGAAGGCGATGAGACCACCGCCTTCGCGCGGGGTGATGATCTCGAGGTCGCGGTCGCCGTCGATGTCACCGACCGCGGGATGGCCGTCGAAACGCACGATGGGCATCGCGGTCGGGTCGTCGGGGGCACCGACCCCGGCGGACGTCCAGCGGGGCGCGTGCGGCGCGCGGCCGTCGATGACGCGCAGGACGCCGCCGCGGTTGAACGTCTCGTAGCTGACGAAGATGATCTCGGGCACCACCTCGTCGGGGTCGCCGGGCAGCAGGTCCGCGACGACCGGGGACACGATGACGTGCACGTGCTCCGGGAAGAGCGCGGGCGGCGGAGTCCAGCGGAGCTCGAGCGCCGGCTCGCGGAAGGCCTCGGCCGCGGGGGTCACGACGCACCGCATGGGCGCCCCGCCGTCGCCGGACCCGCCGCCGTCGCCGGTCCCGCCGCCGTCGGTGCCCGGGATGGGGCCGCCTTCGCCGGGGACGATCGGCGCGCCGTCGCCGGCCGCCCCGTCCATCGCGCCTGCGTCGGGGCTCTGCACGCGCTGGCAGGTCCCGTCGCGGCAGGTGAAGCCGTCGCCACACTCGCTGCTCGACGCGCACGGACGGCCCGAGGGCGAACCGCCTCCCTCGGCGCTGCAGGCGGCCGGGCCGAGAGCGAGCATGACGAGGGCGACGAGGTGACGCATGAAGGAAGCCTCCGCGAGCGACGACGCGCGGGCTCGCGTCGCCCGTTTGCTCGCATCATACTGCGTGCGGCCGATGCCGGGGCGGGCAGGACCCAGACGAACGATTGGTGCAGCGCTCGCGCTCGGCGTGGCGCTGCTGGCGTCCATTGGCTGTGATCCGTCGCCCGGGTTGACCGTGCTGAAGCCCAACGATGCGACGGTCGCGGTCAACGAGACGCTGCGATTGCCCATCGGCGCGAGCAACCCCGACGGGACGCCGCTGTCGTGGAGCTTCCGCAGCGACGTGCCCGACATCGAGCGGGTCGCCCGCATCTCGGGGACGAGCATGGGCGCCGAGTTCGTGTGGACGCCGCTCGCGTCGCAGCTCGGGACCCACGTGGTGACGTTCGTGGCGGAAGGAGACGGCGAGACCAGCAGCGCGAGCGCGACCATCGACGTGGTCACCTCGGCCGACAGCGCTCCGACCTTTCTGCAGCCGGGATCCGGCAGGTCGTACGACGTGTCGATCACGCCGTGCATCGACGTGGACGTCGAGGTACGCGACGACGACGACCTGGTGATCGACATCCGGCAACGACCGCCGGACATCGTCGGCGGACGGCTGGACCTGACCGGCGACAAGACGGCGCTGTTCCACTGGTGCCCGAGCGACGACCAGCTCGCAGCCTCCGAGCGCTACACGCTGCGTCTCGAGGCCGACGACTACACGCACGCGCCGGTGCCGCACGACTTCGTGATGGTCTTGCGGAGGCAGACGGCGCCGGGCTGTCCGGGCACCGCGCCGAGCATCGCCGTCGTCTCGCCCGCGCCGGGGGCGCGCGTGACCTCGGGCGCGGCGTTCGAGGTGCTGGCCGACGTGCAGGACGACGTGGGCGTGCGCGACGCACCGGTGCTCCATTGGTCGCTCACGCCGCCCGCCGCACCGGACAGCCCGGATCTCTCGACGTTCGAGCTCGTTCCCTTCGCACCCGTGGAAGGGAATCTGTGGTCCGCGCACGTGTCGCTGCCGATCGAGGCGGGGAGCGAGGCCACGGTGCACTACGTCATCGAGGCCACCGACAACGACGACGTCACGGGCACGGCGTGTGACCATCGCACGCAGACGGCGGTCGGCACCTTCGTCGCCGTCGCGACGGGAGGCGGAGGCACCCAGCCGCCGTGCGCGCCCTGCCTGTCGGACGCCGAGTGTGCCGACGGCGTGTGCGCGGCGACGACGGCCACGGGCATCACGGGCTGTGGGCCCGCGACGCTCGATTGCGGCGGCAGCATGTGCGTCGACGACGACATCGTCGACAACGACACCTTCGGCCGTGCGGAGCCGCTGCCGTTCGGGGCGACCGCGGCGACCGTCTGCCCCGGAGACGACGACTACTGGAGCTTCTTGGTGTTCGACCGGGAGCGTCTGACCGCCACGCTGACGCTCGACCCGGGCACGGGCGACCTCGACCTGCAGCTGCTCGACGAAGCGGGCGTCGTCGTGCGCACGTCCGCGGGCACGGGATCGACCGAGACCATCGAGCACGACGTCGTCGAGGGCGGCGCGTACGTGCTGCGCGTCTACGGCTTCCTCGACGCGAGCGGCGGCTACCTCATCGACGCGACGACGGCTCCGCTGCCATGACGCGCCAGAAGGGTGTTTGCGGTTTGGGCGTTTCTCGAGTGTTTGGAAGTGCTCGCCTGAGAACGCTGGGAATCTGCGTACTTGTGATGGTCGATCCTGTCCCCGGGTGTGGGGACGACAACGGGGCGATGGTGATCCCGTCGTTGCCGGGACCGCGGGTGGAGCAGGTGCTGTACGCGAACCCGGTGGTGCCGGGGACGCGGTTCGTGGTGTCGGGGTCGGAGCTGCCCGATCCGTCGATCGATCGGGTCGAGCTGATCATCGACGACGGGGCGACCCGCGTGTCGTTGCCGGCGCCGCAGGAGGACCTGCTGGGGATGGCGTTCGTGCTCGACGCGGCGGGTCACGCGGCGCTGGGTGAGCCGGGCTTCGTGGACGCGACGTGTACGTTGCGTGCGACGCGACCGGGACGCGGAGTGCGCGAGGGCAGCGCGCCGTGCCCGTTCGATCTCGAGCCGACGGTGACGCCGTCGCTGCTGTCGGACGTGGATGGCGCGGGTCACTGGAACGACCCGTTCGTCGTGAACGTCGCGGGACTGCTGATGGGCGAGGAAGGGACCACGTTCGTCGACGTCGACGGGACGTACACGAGAGAGGGCGGATCGCCGGTGCCCGTGTTCGCGCAGCTCGGGCTCGTGCCCGTCGACCGCTTCGATCGCAGCCGCGCCACGTTGATCGCGTCCACCGACCTCGGGGGGATCCATCCCGGACGCTTCGAGGGGACCATGACGATCGGCGGCCAGACCGCCGATGGCTTTCGCACGATGGGCGAGACGCGCCGCCTGGCGATCACGTTCGCGTTGCCGGAGGTGCGCGGGCTCGATCCGCCGACGGTGTCGCTCGGTCAGCTGGTGCGCATCCGCGGCGCGGGCTTCCTCGGCGGGCGAGAGGACGAGAGCACGGTGTTCCGGCTCGAGGGCTCCTTCACGCCGGCCGGCGGCGCGCCCATCACGATCCCCGCGGTGGAGGTCGTGCCGACGTTCGTCTCGGGTCAGGAGATGACGATCGTGATCGACGCCGAGCCGACCGAGGATCGCACGTTGGTCAACCCGCTCTTCCGCGCCGCACGAGGGGCGTTCTCGGGCAACGTCACCGTGATCACGTCGCGCGGGGTGGATCAGGTGAGCGGCGTGCCGGTGCCGGGAACGATCACGCTCGGCCCGGTGCGACAGGTCGTATGGGTCCACTTCGTGGGCTCGTTCGACGCGAGCCTCGAGCGCTTCGGGCTCGGCGCCGCCGCCGAGCACGTCAAGGCCGCAGCCATCGCGCGGATGCAGGAGATCTACCGCGACTACAACGTCGATCTCCGCACCGAGCGACCGACGGACTGGGGCCCGAACGGCTACGCGACGCTGGAGATCGGCGGGCCCGATCCGACGGGCCGCGGGTTGTTCGGCTTCGACAACACGCCGGGCAAGGACATCGGCAACGTCCGCCTCTTCGACAAGATCGGCGGCATCAACGCGATCACGCAGGAGGACGGCTCGCCGGGCTACGGCGGCGTCTTCATCGACTCGTTCCTGTACTGGAGCACGGACCCGGGATTGCCGGGCGAGCGGCCCGCGGGAGCGCCCGAGCCCGAGCCGCTCTTCGACGAGATCTTCGGGCCGGTCCGCGCGCGGCCCGCGACGCTCGACGAAGCGGACGGCTTCGGCTCCGACGAACGCAACGAGCTCGTCGCGTTCGCCATCGGCGTGCTCGGCTCGCTCGTCGGAGAGACGGCGTCGCACGAGCTCGGGCACAGCTTCGGCCTCGCGGAGCCGTACGGCTCGTCGACCGTATTTCACAGCGCGTTCCCCGACGAAGGTTGCCTGATGGACTCGGGCGGCGATCGGCCCTTCGGCGAGCGCGCGAACCTCGA
>JADZFZ010000453.1 GCA_020854145.1 Deltaproteobacteria bacterium
AGACGCAAGGTGCGGCGTCGGACGCACCGGTGGCCGTGCTCGAGGCGGACGGAGTGCGACGCTTCATGCAAGGACGGCAAGGCATCCCGACCTCCGCGCGCTTCGTCGTGACCGAGGGGCCCGACGGCGGGACGAACGTGGACGGCATCGGCTGGTACGACAACGCGGCCCAGGCCCAGGCGGCACGCGACTACTGGGAAGCCCGCCGACTGCAGTTCGTCCAGAACGACCTGAATCGCCTGTTCTTCGGGTCTCTCGTGCTCGCGTTGCGTGGCGTGCGCATCAGCGCGCACGGCAGCTCCGTGCACGTGCTCGCGAACGTCAGGCGCAACGAGGCACGCCGATTGATGCGTCTCGCGCAACGCATCTTCGTGGCGCGCGGCCGCGACTCCGCGGACGGCGGCGTGGAAGGTGGCGCGCGCGCGCGACCGGGGGAGACGGGCCTGGATGGCGGGACGGCAGGACCCGCCGAGCGCCCTGCGAGCCCGGAGAGCACCACCACCGAAGACGCGCCGCGCAACCCGTGGCCGTCTCTGCGCCCGCGCGTCGAGGCCGACGCCGGTCCCTGATCGCGCGCGGAGCGGGAACGGCGCCCGGGCGCGCCGTTCGTGTACCTGGGTGCACGACGGCGTGCCCGTCGTGCTTGGATGCGTACGCGGCATCCCGTGTGCTGGGTCGGGCCGCATGGGGATCGACGTCGAGCGAATGGCCGGTAGCGACAGCCCTCGCCACCCGATCGGCCCTGCACGTGCGACCTGGGACGACTTGCACCTCGTAGCGCGGCACCTCGATCTCGAGGGGGCGCGATGGGCGCTGGTCGGCGGTCTCGCGCTGGCCGTTCACGGCATCCCACGATCGTGGCACCGCCTGGAGATGCTCGTGGACCCCGCGGTCGACAACACCGCGCGATGGATCGCCGCGCTCAGCCGGCTGCCCCACGCGGCCGCGCTCGAGCTGCTGGGCGAGGCCGATCCCTTCGAGAACGACGAGCGCATCCTCCTTCGCGACGAGCCGTGCGTCGAGGTGATGTCGTCGGCCGGCGGTCACTCGTGGGCCGAGCTCTCGCCGCACCTGACGGCAATCGACCTCGGAGGCTTCTCGGTTCCGGTGCTCGACGTGCAGGGCCTCTACCTCACGAAGCAGGGTCGTCGCGATCGTGACCGAGCCGACGCGTTCATGTTGCGGACGGTCCTGCTCACCGCGTCGCAGGACGGCCTGAAGTTGGAGTGACTCGGTCCACCGGCCCTGTCCCCGAGGGGGAGAGGAGGACTTTCCGCGAGCTGCGTCGACGAACGACGTTCGTGCCGAGCTCGTCGCAGCACGCTGCTCGGGGCGAAGCACGCAATCGCGCCGCTCGACTGCGCGCGGGGCGAGCGGTTGAGGATCTCTCGTCACCCCTTCAGCGCATGGCGCCGAAGCGGCGACGGCCGTCGTCCTGCCACCAGAGCACGTATCGGCGATGGGCGCGCTCGCGCTCCTTGGCCGGCTGGTTGAAGTGGTAGCCGAAGTACTCCTGCGTGAGGCGCTTCAGCTCCTCGCTCGCTTCGCGCCGCACGTCCGGGGTCTCGTGCAGGAGCGCGTCGATGAGCCACTCGATGCGGTGCCCGGTTCGGTGCTTGTCGGCCCACGCGATCCATTTGCGACGGTTGGTGCCGAAGTCCTGTCGCGTCAGCATCACGAGCGCTTTGCGTGCGGCCTCCGCCACGATGGCCTCGTGGCTTCCGACCGAGCGAACGAGCACGTCGAGCCCTGCCGTGTCGCGTAGCTGACCGACCGCGGAGAGCGCATGGCTGCGGCGTGCGGGCTCCGCGAGGTCGTCGCCCGCGACCGCTCGGATGTACGCGAGCGCGCGTTCGTGCTCCGGGTGTCTCGACGTCATCCGTAGGACGTCGACGGCTGCAGCGCGCACGTGCTCGTCGGCGTCGAGCAGACGCTCGGAGAGGGGCGTGACGAGCGATGGGTGCAACACCTCGGCTGCCGTCGCGATCGCGCAGAAGCGATGGAGCGGATCGGGACGCGACAGCAGCGACGGGAGGTACGACACGGCGCGGTCGCGGAACGCGACGATGGCGCGCGGGATGGGGCCGAGATCGTCCGTTCGCGGCAGACCCCGTCGCGGGTCGGGGAGGTCTTTGTCGCCGGGGAATCGCTGGACCAGCTCCGGCAAGGCGGCCTCGCCGAGACCGAGAAGCGCGGCAATCCCGGCCTCGACGTCGGCGCCGGGACGCTCGAGCGCGGCCACGAGCTCCGCGACGTTGCCGCCCATGTCGACGATGACGCTGGGCTCGTCGCGGTCCATCCGCGGGATGGACGTACGCGGTGGAGTCGGCTCATGCGGTGTCTCGGCCACCCCGACGCGATCCGCGGACACGAGGTCACCGCGCCGGTTGGTCATCGAGTAGCCACCCGCAGGAGTCGGACCCCGCGCTTCGGGCGATCGAGGCGGGAGGGGCGTGCGGCCTCTCTCGGTGCGTCCGGCGCGGTTCGATGGGCTGCGCCGATACACGACCTCCTCGCTCGTCTCGCGCACGAGCTTGTACGCGCCGTCGCCCAGCGCTCCGTGCTCTTCGGCCTCGAGCGCGGCCGCAGCTTCGTCGGACAACGCGACCACCTGGATGTCGGTCTCCGTGTCGTGCAGATCCGTGTCGAGGTCCGTCGGCATCCGCGGCGCCGCCAGGCTCGGCTCCGTGTGCTCGTCCCCGAACGCGGGCGGTGGCCGTTCGGTGTCGTGCTCCTCGGCGCTCACGGCGATGACGGGAACGCGAGGCGATCCGTCGATGCCGAGCGCGCTCTGCGACCCGCCCGGCGGTGGCGGCGCCCTCGAGCTCTCGCGCTTCTTCAGAAGGATGATCCGCGTCAGGGCGTCGGCGGCTTCGTGCGCGATCTGCTCGGCGACGTCGCGGACCTCGGGCCCGATCGGACTACCCGACCGGTCGCCGTAGATCGCGAGCACCATGCGTCCGCGAATGTGGACCGGCAGCACGAGGATGGGCGAGGCTCCGAGCCGACCGAGCTGCTTCTGCAGCACCTCGTCGGTCGCGTCGTCGCGCGGCGGACCGATGTAGATGGTCGCGCTCGTGCGCACGTCGGCGAGCGAACCGGGCGCGTCCAGCGGGATTGCGACGGCCGTCACCGCATCGCGGTCGGCTCCGGGGCCCGCAGCGTCCCGTCCCTCGGCGACTTCGTCCTGCACCACGAAGAGCGCGCAGTAGTCGAGGAGGCGACGCGCCAACGCGAACGCCGCCGCGAGCACGCCGTCGCGATCGCTGGCCGCGGCGAAGGTGCTCTTGATGGTGTCGCCGGTCGGTGCGTCGCCGCGGGGATCGTCCACCCGTCGCACGGGCACGACCCGCGAGACGGCGACGGGACGTGCCGCGCCTGCGGGCGCTGGTTGGCTCGGAGGTCTCGACCCCGCCGGTGCCGGGGCCTGGCTTCGCGGATCCGAGACGGGCACCGGCAAGCCCGCGAGCGTGGCTCCCGAGACCGCATCCGCGATCATCCCGATGGGCGTTTCGACGGTCGGCGCGTCGTGGACCGAGACCGTCTCCGCGTTCGGTCGCTCGGGCTCCGGTCTCGTCGTCTCGAGCGCGGCGACCGCACCCTCGGTTGCAGCTTCGACCGGCGGCTCCGGTGCTTCGATCGCGGCGTCGACGGCTGCGGGAGCCGCGTCGGGCGCTGCGTCCTTCGCCCGCGTCGGTGCTTCGGGAGCCGCCACGCCCGCGGGCGTCGCCTCACCCGGATCCGAGAGCGGTCCGGTCACCTCCGATGCGCTCACGCGCTCCTCGCTCGCCCGCGCGGCTGCGAGGGTGGGCGCCGACGGACGCACGACGGGCGTGCTCGCTTCGGCTCGGCTGGCCGCCGGCGTGGCCGATCCGGGCGTCACGCTCGGTCGGCGTGCGGCGACGAGCGGTGCCACGCGCGGGACGACCCCCGGATCCCGCTGCTCGAGCTTGTCGGACAGACGACGCAGGCGGGGCGAGAGCTCCGCGCCATAACGCAGCGCGAGCGCCCACTGGAGCCGGAACGGCGTCGTGATTCGCACGTCGAGCTGAGCCCCGAGGAGGAACGACAGCTCCCCGAGCGAGTCCGCCGCAGGTTGCTCCGCAGCGGCCACGACGACCCGTGCGCCCTCCTTTCGCAGGGGCACGAGACGATGGCGCAATGCGACCTCTGCGGGCAGGAGCGCGATCGCCGCCGCGTCCGCGCGCGTCAGCTCCGCTCGCGTGGCTGCGAGCCCGCCCACCAGAGCCGCGCGGTAAGCCGCGAGCGTGTCCTCGGGCACGGCCAACATCTCGAGCAGCGCCGTCTCGAGGTCGCCACCCGAGATCACTTGACGCTGCAACGCGTCCTCGATGGTGCGGACGTTCACCACGCGGTCGCGGACCAGCAACGAGCTCAGCGCCGACATCGGCCTGCAAACCATATTCGATCGCCGGTCAACGAGGACATTTTCACCTTCCGGCCGAGGTGCCTCGGTCGTGGGCCGTGCGTCATCGCGACTGGCTCCACAGCGCCTGCAGCGCCAGGACGAGCGCGGCGGGGGCGGCCGTCTCGACGCGCAAGACGCTCGGCGCGAGTCGCACGGCGGACCACCCGAGCTCCTCGGCACACCGCACCTCGTCCGGGGCGAAGCCACCTTCGGGCCCCACCGCGATCCACGCCTCGGGTGTCGCCCCGTTGCTTCGGGCCTCGTCGGACAGGCGCCGATCGGCTCGCTCGTGCGCGATCCAGCGCGCCGCCGTCGGGGGCGCCGCGGCGAGCGCGTCCCCGAGCGCGCCGCCGTCGAGCACCGCCGGCACGTCCGCGCGTCCCGATTGGCGGGCAGCCTCCTCGGCGATGCGCGTCAGGCGTTGCAGGCGACGGGCGCGGCGCTCCGCCTCGGCCCGCACCACGACGTGCTGGCTGTCGACCCCTCGCACCTCGTTCACGCCGAGCTCGGTGGCCATGCGCACGATGATTTCCAATTTATCGGCTTTGGGCCACGCCTGCACGAGCACCAACCTGCCGCGGAGCAGAGCGTCAGCGTACCCCGTCGAGCTCACGTCGATCTCGAACGAGCTCGCTACGATGGCTCGGACCACTCCGTGCGCCTCACGTCCGCGCCCGTCGAAGAGGACCACTCGATCGCTCGGTTTGACCCGCAGAACGCGCGCGTGATGCGCGCTGGCCTCGTCGAGCCGGACGACGCCCACGTCGCGCGGCAACGTTGCGCACAGCAACCGAGGAGGAGCCTTCACGACGACGGCTTGCGCAGCACCAACGCCACCCAGCCGTCGCGCGTGGGCCGCGCAATCGTTCGCAGGCCGGGGAAAGCCCTTTTGACTTCGTCGCCTTGCTCCTCGAGGATCCCCGAGAGCATCAGCAGCCCCGCCGGGCGCACGCGTCGCGCGAGCGGCGTCGACAGCGCGATCAGCACGTCGGCCTGGATGTTGGCGACGACGACGTCGAAGCCCCCCGAAGCCCCGACGCGCGGCAGCGGTGGCAGGCGGGCGACCAAGCGCCCGCTCATGGCGTTGTCGCGTGCGTTCTCCGTCGCCACCGCGACGGCCTCCGGATCGTCGTCGACGGCGACCGCGCGCTTGGCGCCGAGGGCGAGCGCGGCCAACGCCAGGATCCCGCTGCCGCAGCCGACGTCGAGCACGCGTTCGCCACCGCGGATGCGCCCATCGAGCTCTGCGAGCACGAGCGCCGTCGAGGCGTGCAGCCCGCTGCCGAAGGCGCGACCCGGATCGAGCACCACCACGGCATCGTCGGGGCCCGGCGCGAACGGCTCCCAGGACGGACGCACGACGAGCCGCCTGCCGTGCCGCTGCGGCTTGAAGTGCTCTTTCCACGCATCACGCCATGCGTCGCCGACGATCTCGTCGCGTCTCGCGCGATGACCCAGCGACGCGATGTGCGTGCGCGCGGCGTCGGCTGCCGCGGTGTCGTCGAAGTGCGCGACCAACGTGGTGCCGAGCGCGCCGCCGCGATCGAGCGTCGTGGCGTCGCGGACCTCCACCCCCGTCGCGCCCAGATCGAAGAGCGCGACGGAGACGTCCTCGGCGTCGTCGGGACCGACCTCGACCACGAGGGTGGGGTAACGAGGCTCGCTCATTCCGCGGTGACGATGATCGTGGCGGGCGTCGGAGGTGGAGGAGGCGGCGTCGGGCCACCGCCGCCGTTGCCGCCTCCCGACGCGAGCACGATGCCGAGCGTCACGGCGCCTGCCACCACCACGGCCGCCCCGGTCCAGAACCACCACGACGTGAGCACCGAGTCGCCGCCCGCGACCGCGATGCGGAGCGGCGCGGCCACGTCCCCGCGCGCAGCGAGAGGCACGCCGTTCTGGTCGACTGCCTCGAAGTAGTACTCAACGAGCGGCGGTCGCACGTCGGCGGCGGGGATGACGGCCGTGAAGCCGCGCGCGTTTCGCCGCGCATCGATGCGTCGGTACACGGCGCGCGTGCCTTGACGGTACGCGAGCACGAGCCGCGACATGCGGTCGTCGGGATCGTCGACGCTTGCCTGCAGCGTCACCGCGCTGCCCGGATCGCGCTCCGCGGGCGATCGGTGCTCGATGCGTATGGCCGCGGGCGCGCGCTGCGTGACGCCGGGCCGGCCCTCGGACTCCCACCGTTGGCGGACCTCGTCGAGGAACTCGCGTACGCGCGGGGCGACCGCGCTCCCGAGCGTGAAATCGGGGCGTAACGCGAGCACGCTGCGCAACGCGCCCTCGGCCTCTTCCGGTCGGTTGAGCGCGAAGTAGTTGAGGGCGAGCAGCCGATAGATCTCGATGCGGTCCTCGAGCGAGTTGCCGCTTCGCACGAGCGCCGCGCTCAAGGTCTGGATCGACTCTTCGAAGCGCAGGTCGTCGGCTTGCTCGCGGCCCTGCGCGATGAGCGGGTTGCGTCGCCGCGGTTGCTGCGCATCGACGCTCGCCCGCGGAAGGGACGCCGCGACGACGACGACCGCGACCACCACCGACGCGAGACGAGCGAGAAACCGCGACGAGTCTCCCTCTCCCCGAATGGGGACAGGGGCGGGGTGAGGGGCGAGCGCCCGTCGAGTTCGATGCCGACCCATCGAGAAAGGCATCCTATCCCCGCCCACCGGAAGGGTGGAGAACTTCTTCCGCTCAGAACCCCATCGTCTTGGCGATGAGGTAGCGCATGACCTCGCTCGTGCCTCCGCCGATCCGGAGAAGGCGCTGGTCGCGCCACGCGCGCGAGATGGGTGTCTCGTCGATGTACCCCATGCCGCCGTGGAACTGGAGGCAGTCGTCCATGACGCGGTCGGCGACGTCGCCGACGAAGAGCTTCGCCATCGAGATCTTGCGGACCGTGTCGAACGACAACATCGGGGACTTCTCGACGTACTTCTCGCGGTTGTAGTCGTCGACCGCGGCGTACGCGAGCGCCTTCGCCGCCTCGAGCTCCGTGTAGCGATCGACGAGCCGGTGCTGCCACACCTCGCGCTTGATGATCGGCTTGCCGAAGGCGGTGCGGTCGCGCCCGTACGCCACGGCCTGGTCGAGCGCGAGCCTCGAGCCGGCGCACGCGGAGACGGCCGCGATGAGCCGCTCCGTCTGGAAGTTCTGCATCAGGTAGTAGAAGCCCTTGCCTTCCTCGCCGAGGAGGTTGCGCGTGGGGACCTTCGCGTCCTCGAAGAAGAGCTCGGCGGTGTCACTCGAGTGGTTGCCGATCTTCTTGAGCTTCTTCGAGACGCCGAAGCCCTTCGTGTCCGTCGGGAAGAGGATGATCGAGATGCCGCCGTAACCCGCGCTCGGGTCGGTCTTCACCAGCAGCGTGACGAACCCGGCGCGCGTCCCGTTCGTGATGTACGTCTTGGCGCCGTTGATGACGTAGTCGCCGCCCACCTTCTTGGCGGTCGTCTGGATTCCGGCGACGTCGCTGCCCGCGTTGGGCTCGCTCACGCCGAGCGCCGCGATGCGATCGCCGCGGAGCGCTGGCTTGAGGAACTCGTCGATCTGCTCCTTGGTGCCCAGGTCCGAGATGCACGGCGTCGCCATGTCGCTCTGCACGAGCAGGCCCATCCCGACGCCGCCGCCACCGATGCGCGGCAGCTCCTCGCCCTTCGCGACCGAGAACCAGTAGTCGCCGCCGGCGCCGCCGTGCTCCTCGCGGTAGTGCGCGCCGAGGATTCCCAGCTCACCCGCGCGCTTGAACACCCAGCCCGGGAAGATCTCGTCCTTCTCCCATTGGTCGATGTTCGGCTGCAGCTCCTTCTCGCAGAAGGTCCGGACCGTCTTGCGGAACATCTCGTGGTCTTCGGTGAACGGGTTGCCCATCGATCAATCTCCGTTGGGGGCTCGCACGCGGAGCAGAAGAGGTTTCCACCCTTCGGGTGGGGAGGTCGCCCGAGCGGCGGCGCTCTGAATGGCGATTCACTCGTATCCGTTCCGCGTCGGGTGCGCAAGCGCCGCGATTCCCCCGTTGCCACGTGCACGGCGCGGGTGTAACGCGTTGCCCCATGGGTCACGTCGTCGTCACTGGGGCAGCTGGTTTCATCGGATCTTCGGTCGTTCGGCTGTTGCTCGAGCGCGGTCGCGAGGTCCTCGCGGTGATCGAGCCGGGAGGCAGCTCGAAGAACCTCGACGGGATGAACGTCGAGCGCGTCACCGCCGACGTGACGGACTTCGAGAAGCTCGCCAAGGTCATGTCGGGCGCCGACGCGCTCTACCACCTCGCGGCCATCTATCGGTTGTGGCTGCCCGACCCGAACCTCATCTACAAGGTCAACCTCGACGGAACGACGACGGTGCTGCTCGCGGCGCAGAAGGCCGGCGTGAAGCGCATCGTCTACACGAGCAGCATCGCTGCGGTGGGTCTGCACGAAGACGGCTCGGCCGCCGACGAGACGACGCAGTTCAACCTGTGGGACGACGCGAACCACTACATCGTCACGAAGTACCTCTCCGAGCGCATCGCGAAGAGCTTCGCCGACGCGGGTCTTCCCGTGGTGATCGTCAACCCCGCGTTCCCGTTCGGCGAGCGCGACGTGGCGCCCACCCCGACGGGACAGATCGTCGTCGGGCTGCTCACGGGCAAGGTTCCCGGCTACGGCCCGGGTGGGTTCAACGCCGTCGACGTGGAGACGGTTGCGCTCGGCCACGTGCTCGCGGAGGAGAAGGGCCGCGTGGGCGAGCGCTACATCCTCGGCGACCACAACGTGACGCACGAGGAGTTCTTCCGCCTCGTGTGCGACGTGGGTGGCGTGAAGTTCCCCGACCGTCTGATCCCGGGGCCCGTCACGTGGGCGATGGGCTGGGCGATGGAAGCCTACGCGGACAAGGTCTCGCACCAGGCCCCGCTCACGACGTATCGGACGATGCGCTACGGAAGCAGGCTGGCCTTCTTCGATCCCGGCAAGGCGCGCCGCGAGCTCGGCCTCCCGTCCACGCCGCTTCGCGCGACCGTGCAGAAGGCAGTCCGCTGGTTTCGCGACAACGGGTACACGAAGTGACGCGCGGCCGCGGACGTCGATCGGAACGGGGCGGCATCCTCGTCCCTGCTGGCTAGCGGGGCTCGGCGCCCCGGCGGCCCCGCCCGAGACGACTCGCGTCTCCTCGCTCGGCTGCGGGGCGCTCGCTTCCGCACCCACGGTCGTCTGTCATCCCGTCGGGGCCTAGTCTTCTTCGTTGTCCTCGGCCGGGTTGCCGGTCGTGATCGAGTACTTCTTCATCAGCTTACGGAAGTACTTCCGGTCGATGTCACTCTCGCGCGCGGCGTGCGAGATGTTCATGCCGTTGCGCTTGAGCAGGTTGACGATGTACTCGCGCTCGAAGCTCGCGATCCACTTCTCTTTGGCGTCCTTGAACGTCGCGTCGCTCGACACCTGAGGCACCGGGAAAGGAAAGGATCCGCTGCCCGCGGTGATGCGCACCGAGCCCTCGAGATCCGCGCCGAGCGGCAGGCCGCCGACCGACGAGCCCAGCCCCGGCGGACGGCCGCGCCCCAGGTGGTCCGGCAGATCGGTCGCCTGGATCGTGTCGGTCTCGGCGAAGCTGACGGCACGCTCGATCACGTTGACGAGCTCGCGCACGTTGCCCGGCCAGTCGTACTCCATCAGCTGATCCATCGCGGAGCGCGAGATCGCTTGCACCTTGCGCTCGCCCTCGCGGTTCTTGTTGAAGTTCGAGCTCTTCAGGAAGCTCTTCACGAGGAGCGGGATGTCTTCTTTGCGCTCGCGGAGCGACGGCAGCTTGATGCGCACGACGCTCAGCCGATAGAAGAGATCCTCGCGGAAGCGACCCGCGCGCACCTCGTCTTCGAGGTTGCGGTTGGTGGCTGCGATGACGCGGACGTCGACTTTCATGGGTCGCGCGCTGCCGACGCGCTTGACCTCTCGTTGCTCGAGCACGCGGAGGAGCTTGGGCTGCAGGTCGACCTGCAGCTCGCCGAGCTCGTCGAGGAACACCGTTCCGCCGTGGGCCATCTCGAAGACGCCCTGGCGCGTCGTGATCGCGCCGGTGAAGCTGCCCTTCTCGTGGCCGAAGAGCTCGCTCTCGATGAGGTTCTCTGGCACCGCGCCGCAGTCGAACACCATGAAGGGCCCGGCCTTGCGCCGGCTCTGCTGGTGCACCGTGCGCGCCACGACCTCCTTGCCCGTGCCGGTCTCGCCCTCGATCACGACGGTCGTGTCGGTAGGCGCGATCCGCTCGAGGATGGAGTAGATCTCGCGCATCTTCGCGTTGCGGCCGATGATGTCGCCGAAGCGCGTCTTCTCGCTCGGTACGACGCGCAGCTTCTCGTCCACGGGCGCGAACCGGATCTCGCTGTTGCCGAGCGAGATGGTCACGTCGGGTCGGAGGAAACCTTCGCGGATTCGGACGCGATTGATGTACGTGCCGTTCGTCGAGTCGAGATCGATCAGCATGTACGTGTCGTTCTCGAGGACGATCTTGCAGTGGTACCGGGAGACGGTCTCGTCTTCGAGGACGACGTCGTTGTCCTCCATCGCGCCGAGCGTGATGACGTCCTTGTCGAAGACGTACTCGGTGCGCTTGCCGTTCTCGTTCGAGACCAGCTTGCACTTGCGCAAGGTGATCGTCGCCGGGCGGCCATCGATGTAGGTGAGCTTCGTCGGAGAGAGCCGCTCCGGGAACTTGTTCGACGACACCGACATCGACGGCAACGGTAGCCCGCGCGCCAGGCTGGGGTCAACCGAAAACGGGGCCAGAAGTCCCCAGCGGTCACACCTACCGTGTGCGAGAACGCCAGAAAACAGGCGTTCTCGGGCATCGGCTCGTCCCCCAACTCGGTCGATCCCCACATCGCATCGCCGAGGACCGTGGAGCCTCTGGACCCCCCCGGAGCGGGGAAGATGCGCCCCTCGGGGCCTGACAGAGATACCCGACCGCGCGCCCCGCGCTGCGTCGAGGGGCGCGATTCCGTGCTTCGACGAGCTCAGCACGAACGGTTGGTGTCACCCCTCAGTGCGGATCGGGAGGCGGCGCGCCGGGACGTGGACCAGGACGTCCGGGCCCGGGTCGAGGTCCACCTTGTCCGCCGGGTCCTGGGCCACCCGGTCCGCGGATCCGCGGAGTCCCGGGTGGTGTGCCGAGGCCGGGGATGGCTTCGTCCTCGCCTGCGGAGAGCACGATGAGGTTCAACAGCTCTTCGTGGACCTCGACGTTCGCACGGCGCCGCAGGTCGGCGACGAACTCGTCGATGGTCGACTGTCGTCGTTCGCGCCACAGCCGGTTGCGGATGCTGGGCTCGGCTTGCTCGAGCGTGCGGTGCTCGGCGGGCCGGCGGCCCGTGAGCTTGACGATCGCCCATCGACCCGAGCCGACCTCCACGGGCTGCGCGGAGACGTCACCGATGTTCTCGATCCCGAAGGTGGCGCGCACGATGGGCTCGGGCACCTCGGGATCCTCGGGGCGTCGCTCGTTGGTCTGAGGGAAGTACCGCACGTCGCCGCCGCGGAGCTTCGTCTCGCGGTCGGTGCTGTGCTCCTGCGCGAGCTGGCGGAACGCGCGCGCGTCGGCGGTGCGCGCCTTCTCGAGGATGCGCGTCGCCTCGTCGCGGCTCGCGACGATGATCTGGCTGATGCGGCGCATCTCGGG
>JADZFZ010000454.1 GCA_020854145.1 Deltaproteobacteria bacterium
GCGTGATGCCGCGCTGCCCGTTCAGGATCTCGGCGTCGATCGCGGGATCGTGCGTGCCCGAGGCGAGGTAGAGGCTGACGCTCAGGCTCGCCTGATAGAGCAGCACGACCTCGCAGAGCTCGAGCAACCGGCGCAGCTTGGTGCCCTGGTCGTTCGCGACGTCGAGCTCCTTGTGCACGAGCGCGATGGGGTGCGGGTAGCGCTCCTCGATCGTCTCGGCCAGCGTCGGCGCATGCCGCCGTGCCTCTCGATCGGTCTGCACCATGCGCTCGTTGAGCTGGCGCAGACGCTTGTTCTGGCTGGCCACCAGGTGCAGCGCGATCTCCACGTTGCGCCGCAACAGCTCGGTGAAGCCGGCACGCTCGATGGCGATGACCCGCACGTCGCGCGACGCGGCCACGGCCGATGCGGAACGGCGCACGTCTTCGAAGAGCGCCATCTCGCCGAAGAAATCGAGCCGGTTCAAGGTCACGAGCGTGACGGGCTCGCCGTCGATGTCCTTGCGCTGGACCGCGACCTGACCGTGCACGATCACGTAGAGGCGATCGCCCGGGTCGCCCTCGAGGAAGATCGAGCTGCCCGCCGGGAAGTCGCGGATCTCCGCAATCGCGGCGATGGCCCGCAGGTCCTCGTCGGGCAGACCGTGAAAGAGCGAGACCTGCCGGAGGAAGAGCGCGGGATCGATGGCCACGGCGCTCACTTCGTGCCTCGCGCGGCGGCTGGCTCGTCGAGGGGACGTTCCGCGGGCTCGTGACGCTCGGAGAGCTTCGACGCGCCGGCGCGCAGCCGTCGATAGTCGCGGTCGAGCGCGAGGAAGCGTTCGGTCGAGAGCTTCAAGAGCGCGACCACCACGACCGGGTGAGCGCGCACCACGGCGAGGAACGGCTCGTAGGCGATGGCGCCGAGGCAGGCCCGGCCGCGCGCCACGGCGCCGGCAGTCCGACGCCCGAGCGACGAGAAGAGCGCAAGCTCGCCGAAGAGCTCGCCCGGCTCGACCGTGTCGCGCACGCGACCGCCACGCTCGACGATGTCGATCGCGCCTTCGAGCACCACGAAGGCCGCCTCGGCTTCGTCGCCTTCCGCGAAGAGCACGTCGCCGTCCTCGATGTGGATCACGCGCAGGAGATGGGCGAGCGTGCGCAGCTCGGTCGGACCGAGCGACGCGAACGGGCCGCCACGTCCCAGCGTCGCGATGATCTCTTCACGCCCCGGCAACCGCGTCGTCCTTCCTGCCGGCCTGCTCGAGCCGGCTGAAGGGTCCGCCCGACGCGGCGAGCTCGGCGCGGCTGCCCTGCTCCACGACGTGCCCGCCGTCGAACACGACGATCCGATCGAACCCGTCGAGCCACGCCAGCTGATGCGTGATCGCGATGACGGTCGGAGCCACCTTACCCTCGCACACCAGGTCGAACACCTTCTTCGCCGAGCGATGGTCGAGGCTCGCGGTCGCTTCGTCCAGCAGCAGCACGCGAGGAGACTTGAGGAGCACGCGCGCGAGCGAGACCTTCTGCCGCTGCCCTCCCGACAGGCGCGTGCCCCGCTCGCCGACCTCGAGCTCGAGGCCCCACGCGTGCACCTTCCCGGCGAGATCCGCACGCTCGAGCACGTCGCGCAGCAGCGCGGCGATACGTCGCGTCAGCGTGACGTTGGTCGCATCGAAGTGCGCGAAGACGAGGTTGTCGCGCACGGTGAGCGCGTCGTGCCACACGTCGGGATCGTAGGCGTGCGCCGCGGCCGCGCCGCTGGCCGCGCGGAACCGCTCCCGGGCTGCGACCACGCGCGCGCGGGCCTCGGGATCCTCGATGCGCGCCGCGAGCCCACGTCGCACGAGCGCGAGGAAGGTCTCGTCACCGAGGGCGGACCGCGTGAGCTCGCGCCCGCGGGCACGTTCCGCCACGCGGACGCGCTCCTCGACGTCCGCGGAGCTGGTCCCCATCTGCGCGAGCAGCTCGGGTGTCTCGGCCGCGAGGCGTCGCAGGTAGTCGAGGTCGTCCCGCGCATCTTCGAGGCCCGCGGCAACCAGGAGATCGGCGACCCCGGCGCGCTCCGCCGCGGATGCGAGCGCGCGCGGATCGACGTCGGCGGGCCCGAAGAGCAGGTTCTCGCCGACGGTCGCGCGCGTCAGGTATCGATCGGGATCGAATCGCTCGACCGCGGGATCGTCGGCGAGCGCGGCGGCGATCGACCGACGCGCGGCGAGCACGTCGGAGGCCTTCGCGGCCGGCACGCGGACCTGCAACCCGAGGTCGAAGAGGTCGTCGGAGAACCCGACGCGCTCGCAGACGTCGAGCAACGCCGCGTCGTCGTGCGGGCCCACGACGTAGCTGAGCGGCGCCCCCGGTTGGCCCTGCGGGTCGCGAAAACGGGCGTAGAGCAGGTTCTCGCGCACGGTCGTGGCGAAGAGGAAGGGCGTCTGGCCGACGTAGCCGACGGTGCTCGCGAGCTCCTCCACGAGGTGCTCGTCGAGCGGCGCTCCCTCCACCAGCACGCGACCCTTGCTCGGCCGCAGCCGATCCGCGATCAGGTTTGAGCACCGTGCTCTTGCCGCAGCCGGACGGTCCGACGAAGGCGACGCGCTCTCCCGCGGCGACGGCCAGAGAGAGGTCGACGACCGCGGGCTTGGCCGGACCATAGGAGAACGAGACGTCGTCGAGGGCCACGGCGGGCGCGTCCGTGGCGCGCGCGCCCGGACCATCGACGAACACCTTCGGCGCGTCGAACCACTCCATGAGCTCGTCGAAACGATCCTGCGACGTGCGCAGCAGCGGCGGGTACTTGATGAGCTTGTCGAGCGCTCCGTAGAGGCCGCCGAGCACCGCGGCGAACGCGACGATCTGCCCGACCTGCATCTCGCCCTTCGTCGCGAGAAACGCGCCGTACGCGTAGACGAGCACCGGTCCGAGCCCGCGTGCGACGTCGGACATCAGCGTGAGCAGCGCGCCGGACCGGACGATCTCGAGCCACGTGCGCACCACCTCGTCCTGCCGGTGGTCGACTTTCTCGGACTCGAAGCGGTAGGTCGCGTGGACCTGGACCTCGAAGGACGCCGAGAGCGACTCCTGCAGATCCCCGCCGTAGCGCGACAGATCGCTGGTGAACCGCTTGGACGCGTCGGAGATGCGGCGATTGATCCTCGGCGCGATCAGCGCGACGACCGGCAGCGCCGCCACGGCGAGCACGAAGAGCCGGCCGCTCATCGAGACCAGGTAGACCGTGTAGACGACGACCGTCGTGATCTCGACGATGGGCTGCACGAAGATCGAGGCGACGCTCATCCCCAGAC
>JADZFZ010000455.1 GCA_020854145.1 Deltaproteobacteria bacterium
CCATGCCGAGCTGGTCTTCGAGGAAGGTGTACATGCGGACGTAGCGGCGGATGAGGTCGGTGCGCTGGGTGCCGGCGCCGTGGCCGACGTTCTCTTCGCGGAAGAAGTAGATGGGGTTGGGGCCGGCTTGGGCGTCCTGCAATCGCGCGGCGAACTTGGTCGAGTGACCCCAGTAGACGCGGGTGTCGTGGTCGGCGGTCTCGATCCAGGCTGCAGGGTAGCGGACGCCTTCGCGAATCCGGTGATACGGAGAGTAGGCGTGGAGCCAGCGCAGCTGCTCCGCGTTCTCGGCGGTCCCGTACTCGCTGATCCAGAGCTCGGCGGGCGGGAATCGGTGGTAACGGACCATGTCGTAGAGCCCGACGTAGGTCGCCGTCGCGCGGAACGTGGTCGGAGCGCGCGTGAGCATCGCGCCCA
The DNA here is from genome assembly GCA_020854145.1 of Deltaproteobacteria bacterium. Taxonomy (GTDB): domain Bacteria; phylum Myxococcota_A; class Polyangia; order Polyangiales; family JADZFZ01; genus JADZFZ01. The sequence continues at coordinate 418 of JADZFZ010000455.1, forward strand.
TCAGCAATCCACCGTTGGATCCGCCCGTGATCCCGATCCGCTCCGGTGAGCTGATCCCGCTCGAGGAGAACCAGCGGATGACTGCCTCGAAGTCCTCGAAGACGCGTTCCTTGTTGGCGAGGGAGCCCGCACGGTGCCAGGCCTCGCCGAACTCGGCGCCGCCGCGGAGATTGGCGCTCGCGTAGACGCCGCCACGTTCGAGCCAGTAGAGAGGGCTCCGCGCGAACCCGGGAGTCAGCGAGACGTTGAAACCGCCGTAACCCGTGAGGAGCACGGGGTTCTGACCATTTCGCTGCATGTCGCGGCGGTGCATGAAGAAGACGTTGATGGGTGTGCCGTCGCGAGATGGGACGCTCTCGCGCGAGAGCACGTAGGCGCTCGTGTCGAAGTCGCTCTGGACCTGATCGATGCGGCTCGGTGGCGGGCTCGTCCGTCCGGCGCGCGCTTCGCTCAGCGGGAACGCGAGCAACGTCGGGGGATAGAAGAACGACGAGAAGACCATCGTCACGAAGCCCGAGTCGGGATTGGCGTCGAGCGAATCGATGCTGCCCACCTCGGGCAATCGGACCTGCGTCACGGCATCGCCGTCGAGGCCGAAGATGCGCAGATCCGACTGGATGTTCGCCAGGTAGTGCACGACGATGTGATTGCGCGCGATCTGGAGCCCTTCGATGGGATTCTCCGACTCCGGCAACACGAGCGTCCACGGACCACCCGAGTCGGTCGTGCGAAAGACGTTGTCCGCGGTCGCCGACGCGAGCTGACGGATGGGCAGCGAGAGGACGCGATAGCGCGGGGCGTCTCGATTGGTCATCACGAACAATCGGCCCGAGTGGATGTGTCCGGTGCTCAGGCTGTCGTGCCCGGTCACGATCGGCTGTGCGACGGGACGTTGCCCTTCCGGGACCGACGCGCGCGCGTCGATCACGAAAACTTCCTGCTTCGTCCAGCCGCGAAAGAGATTGACGACGACGTGGCGACCGTCGCTCGAGACCGATGGCTCCGGGAAATCCGTGCGATCCACGCCCGAGAAGATCAGCGGATCCTGGCTGCCCGTGTGCTGCGGCCCCGCGGTCGCCGCCGGCGAGCGGTCCAGCGAATGGCGATAGATGCGTGGCCAATAGGTGTCCGGCTCGTCCGCGTCGTAGCCCTGCTCGCCCTCTTTCGGGTAACGGGTGTAGTAGAAGCCGCTCTCGTCGGGCATCCAGGAGAGCTGGCACCATTTGGCGCCTCGGATCTCGGTTGGCAATCGTTGCTGCGCGGTGACGTCGTACACGTACAAGGTGCTGCGCTCGTCGCCGTTGCGCGAGATCCCGAATGCGACGTACCGCCCCGAAGGCGAGGGGTAATACCAATCGAGCGCGCTGCGCTCGCCGAAGCTCGTGGGGTCGACGACCTGACGCGGAGTCGCCCAGGGCTCCGCCTCCCGGTCGCCGCGTCCGCGGCTCGGCGCGTTGCGCTCGGTCACGAGAAGGACCGGCTGCTCCCGTTGCCCTTCGCGTTTCGTGTAGAAGACGCGATTGCCCGCGGTGGAGGTGCCGCCGATGACGCCAATCGACAGCAGCGCATCGAGCCGCTGCTCCATCCCCGGCCGTGCGTGCGCCTCGAGGTACCGCGCGCTCCGGGACGATTGTTTGGTGATCCATTCGCGCGTCGCGGGAGTGTCCTCTTCGAGGGCGCGATAGGGATCCTCGATCCTCACTCCGTGGATCGCCTCGACCGTCTCGCCGCGCACGGCCTCGTTCCACGCACGGATCTCGGCGAGGTCGCGCTCGCGCGGGTCGTCGAGGGTCACCGGGACGTCTCCGAGCGGCGGAGGCTCCGGGTACTCGGGAGGCGGAGGCTCCCGACCGCCGCACGCGACCAGGAAGAGCGCCGCGGCGTGGAGGGAGCGATCAAAGGACGTCGAACGGGTAGCCGAGGTCTTCATAAGTCTTCCCCGCGATGCGCTTGCGCAGGTCGTCGTCGTTGTCGTCCATCTGTCGGACGAGGCGGTTCATTCGCGACGCGGATTGTGCGACGAACGCGGTGCAGAGGTCGACCTGTCGTGCGGCTCCCACCTCGCCGTGCTGCTCGATGGCCGCGGAGGTGCGGGAGATGGTGGCGGCGGTGGCGTAGAGCTCGATGGCGAGCTCCGCGAGCCGCTTCTGCGCGAGCTGCATCTCGGCGACGTCCTTGCCGTGGCGGCGGAGGATCTTGTCGGAGGCCTTGCCGAGCTCGCCCGCGAAGTCGCTGAAGGCGACGGCTTCCTTCATCAGGACGGGGTGCATTCGCGTCATGCGCTCGCGACCGAGGGCGGTGCGCACGCGCTGGATCGTGTAATCGGAGAGCACTCCGAAGCCCTTGATCGGCTCACGCATGGCGCGCGCGATCTCGGTGAGATTCTTGCCGGGGCCCTGCATCCCCGACAATGCGACGAAGGCGCGGAGAATCTCGTTGGTACCTTCGAAGATGAGATTGATGCGCGAGTCGCGCAGCAGCCGCTCGTAGGGATACTCGGTCATGTAACCGATTCCCGCGGCGATCTGCAGCGTCTCGTTGACGACGCGCCACAACGTCTCGGACCCGAAGATCTTGCAGATGGCGGACTCGAGGGAATAGTCGGTCACGCCGGCGTCCATCAGCCCGGTCGTCAGATACGTCATCGACTCGAGCGCGTACGTCTCGATCGTCATTCGCGCGATCTTGTCTTTGATCATGCCGAAGTCGGCGATGTTGCGGCCGAAGGCCTTTCGCTCGAGGCAACGCTCGACGGCCATTCGCAGCAGGCTCTTGCACGCGCCCGTCGCGCCCGCCGCGATGCCGAGGCGCCCGTTGTTGAGGACCTCCATGGCGACGCGGAACCCGCGGCCGACCTCGCCGAGCACGTTGCCCGCGGGGACCTTGACGTCCTCGAAGAAGATCTCGGTCGTCGAGGAGCCGCGGATCCCGAGCTTCTCCTCGTTGGGGCCGTGCTTCAGGCCGTGGCCGCGCTCGACGATGAAGGCGGTGATTCGCGGCTTCGAGCCTTCCTCCTGGGGGCTCGTGCGCGCGAAGACCGTGAAGACGTCGGCGATCCCGCCGTTGGTGATCCAGATCTTGGAGCCGTTGAGGACGTACCCTTCGCCGTCGGCGGAGAGCTCTGCCCTGGTGGTGATGCCCGCGGCGTCGCTTCCGGCGCCCGGCTCGGTCAACGCGAACGCGGCGAGCTGCTCGCCTGCGGCCAACCGCGGCAGGTACTTCTTCTTCTGGGCCTCGGTGCCGAACATCAGGATGCCCTTGAGGCCGATGCTCTGGTGCGCGCCGAGCGTGACAGCGAGGGAGTTGTCCTTCGCGGCGACCTCCTGCATCACGCGGGCGTACGAGGTCTGCGACAATCCGAGCCCGCCGTACTCGGTCGGGATGTTGAGACCGAAGAGGCCGAGGTCGCGCGCGCCGGACATGACCTCGTCGGAGATGCGGTGCTCGCGATCGATCTTCTTCGAGTCGACCGTGTCCATGAACTTCCGGACGCTGTCGATCATCAGCGTCAGATTCTCGCGCTCCTCGGGCGGGATCGACGGGTACGGGAAGATCAGATCGTCGGCGATCACCCCGTGAAACAGGGATTTCATGAAGCTCGAGTCACGGGTCATCGCGGTTCGTTCTCCTCGTCCGCAGAGGTCTTGGTGATTCGCGGCAAGCCCGAGTCTCCCCCCTCTGCAGAGGGCACGGCGGCTTCGCGCGTGGCCGTTCCGGACTCGAGAGTGCCCGGCGGGAAGATCCCGCTCGATCGGTCGTCGCGAGCGGCCGCGACGGTCTCGGCGTCCACGGTGCCGGTGGCGCGCAGCTGGGGCGGCACGTTGCTCGTCGAGTCCACGGGAGTCGGAGCCGTACCCTGCTGTTGCTGCTGCTGCCACGGATAGGCGATGCGGTTGTGGAAGACGCGGACGAGCGTGTCGACCAGACGCTGGGTCATCACGCGCAGGTCCTCCATCGTGATCCCGGAGTCGTCGAGCTGGCCCTGCGACAGCTTGCTGAAGACCACGCGCCTGACCATCTCCTCGAACTTGTCGCGTCGCGGCGGCTGGATGGTGCGCGACGCGGCCTCGATCGCATCGACGAGCATGAGAATCGCAGTCTCTTTGTTGCGTGGCCGCATGCCCGGGTAGCGGAAATGGTCCTCGGTCAGCGCTTTGGGATTGCCGGCCTTCTGGCACTTGTCCCAGAAGAACTCGATGACGCTCGTTCCGTGGTGCGTATAGGCGAACTCGACGACCGGCTCCGGCACCCCGCCGTCGCGGAGGATCTTCGTGCCCATCACCACGTGCGCCATGATGGCGTCGGCGGAGACGTCGGGCTCGAGCTCCTCGTGCGGGCTCCGCTCGCCGGGGAGCAGATTCTCGATGAAGTACTTCGGCTGAACCGTCTTGCCGAGGTCGTGATAGTAGGCGCCGGTTCGTGTCAGCAGAGCGTCGGCGCGAATGGCCGCGGCAGCGACCTCGGCGAGATTGGCCATCGCGCGCGCGTGCTCCCAGGAGCCGGGCGCTTCGCGCGCCATCTTCTGCAGGAGCGGCTGCTCGAGATCGACGAGGTCCAGCAACCGCGCGCGCGACACGGCGCCGAGCACGCGCTCGACGATCCCGGAGAGCGTCAGCGCGACGATGCCGGCCAGCATCCCGCCGAGCGCCGCCGAGAGGAACTCGGAGCGCCACGGATCGCTCATGTCCGAGACGGCGTCGAACGCGCCGGAGAACAAGATGCGCGCGGCGACCAGAGTCATCGCGGCGCCCCCGCACGCGACCGCACCCGCCGTGAGCAACGCGCGCTGGTGCTTCATGTCGCGGAACGCGATGGCGGCGATGATTCCCTGCGCGAGGAAGACGGCAATCGTCACGAGATTGAAGCCGACCAGCGATCCGGCGAGGAACGCCGACGCGACCGACAGGATCACGCCGGCACGCCGCTCGACGAACAGCACGACCCAGAGAGGGACCGCTCCCACGGGGATCAGCAGCGGCGACAGGTCGGTGAAGAGCAGGAGCGCCTTCTCGAACGTCATGACGATCCCGAGGAGCGCGAAGATGCCTATCTGCGTGCGAAGGAGCGTGCTGCGCCCGGTGCCGTACCCGGACAGGTACGTGACGAGCAGCATGCCGACGAGCAGATAGACGAACCAGAGCCCGAGCAACGCCGGGAGCCGCGGCGGCCGGCGCGCGTCCTCGTGCTGGGTGAGCAACGTGATCGTCTGCGGGTCCGCGGGGATCACCCCGCGCGCGACGATGGTGGTCACCCGGCGGGTGTTGACGATCTGGCCGTGCGGATCGCGCTCCACGACGGTCGTCTCGGGCGCGCGCACGGTCACGGGTGCGGGAGCGCCGGGCGTGAAGCGGAGGGTCGGGAAGAACGTCTCTGCGACGTTGATCACGACGAGCAAGGTCGCGAGCACGGTCGAGAGCACGACCCCGCTCACGCGCCCCGCGATCAGGCGCGTACGGAGCATCTCAACCCGCCAACCATGTGAGGTCGTACATGGTCGTCTCGTCGCCGAGGGCGCGCGCGGTGAGCAACGTGACCTCGACGTCGCGTGCGCCGAAGCGTCCGAGGGCGCGCTCGAGGAAGCCGAGCGTCGCGACGGCCTCGATGAGGCTCGGCTCTCCGGTCTCGACCAGCTCGAGCCGTCCGAAGCCCTTGCCGACGCGACGGGGAACGAGCGTCGAGCCGCCGCGACGGAGCTTCGCCCAGAGCGGGCCCACCTCGGCGATGAGGATCTCCGGCTCGACGGCCGACGCGTGCATCAGGCGGATGACGTCGAACACGCCCTCGGCCATCGCGCGGCCCATGTCGACGACCATGTGCAGATCCTCGGATCCGAGCTTCCGGTCGGCCCAGTCGAGGAAGGACCACACGGCGTCGGCGCCGACCCACTGCGCCTCGCTGATGCCAGCCTGGAACACGCGCGCGGCTTCGGGATCGGGCAACGACGCGAGCACCTCCGCGAGCGCGCGCTCGCCGAAGCGACGTGCGACGTGGCGCAGCGCGGAGACGACCATCGCGCCGTGGCAGCTCGGGACGACCTCGCCGCCGACGGGCAACGGGGTATCCGGCATGGGCACGGGGACGTGAGGCAACGGAGGAGGCGCGAGCGCCGCTTTCTCCAAGCGAGGGTCGATGGCGGGTCGTGCTTCGCGGGCCGGCTCTCTCGCGACGTCGCGTGCGCCGCGCGCCGCTACCCCCGCACGTTGTGCGCCCGCGCCCGGAGGAAGGCCGTCGCGCGCGGCCGGGATCTCGCGCGCGGTGGGCTTCCGATCGGGTGAGACCTCGGGCTGTTGCGTGGCGAGGGGCGTCGGGGCGAGCGCGCGATCGTTGTCCGATCGCGGCGTGCTGCCCGATCCGGTCGGTCGCGGGCGTCGGCCGACGCGTGTCTCCTGGTTGGGGTCCGCGCGACGCGCCGCAGGATCGGCGGGACGGACCGGTGCGCCCGGTTTCGGCGCGGCGACGGCGCGCCGATCCCCGGCGCGATCTTTCGCGTCGCGTGCGGGCTCGGGCGCGGCGCGTCGGTCGGGCTGGGCGGTCGCACCCGCCTTCTTCTCCGGGACCGCGGGCTTCGCCGCGTTCTGGTTGTGCTGGGCCAGCACGTTGTCGATCGCCTGCCGCACCGCGGGTGGCAACGTGCGGCGCTTGGTCTCGCGCGCCCGGATGGAGGCGAGGTCCATCGTCATCGAGTCGCTCGCGACGTCCCAGTCGGGATCGATCATCTTCGCGCCGAACTTGCCGAGCGCGTTCGCGAAGGCCTCGGCGCTGCCCCAGCGCTCCTCCGCGTTCTTCGCGAGGGCGCGCTCGACGATCGCGGCGAGCTCGGCGTCGAGATCCGCCCGGCGAACGCGAAGCGGCGTGGGCATCTCGTCGCGTACCTTGCGGAGCAGCTCCGGGAAGGTCGGCGCGTCGAACGGACGGACGCCCGTCAGCATCTCGTAGAGCACGACACCCATCGAGTAGACGTCGATGCGAGGGTCGCGGCGGTCGTCGCCGCGCAGGCGCTCGGGCGCCGCGTAGGCGGGCGTGCCGACGAGCGTGCGGGCGGGCGTCAGCGTGCGCTCGTCGACACCGTCCTTGCGGAGCAGCGCGGCGAAGCCGAAGTCGCAGACCTTGACGAAGTCGCGCTCGCCGAAGCGGGCGATGAGCATGAGGTTCGCGGGCTTCAGGTCGCGGTGCAGGATGTTGCGCAGGTGGGCGGCGTGGAGTCCCGCGAGCGTGTGGCCCGCGATACGGCAGGCGCGCTCCGGGTTGAAAGGGCCCTCCATGGCGATCGCCGACGCGAGCGAGCGGCCGCGCAGGTACTCCATGACCATGAACGGCGAGCCGTTCTCGGCACGGCCGAAGTCGATGATGTCGATGATGTTCGGGTGGCCGATGGCGGCCGACGCGCGGGCCTCGCGCTCGAAGCGCTCGACGCTCGACGGGTTCGCGGCGATGGTCCGGTGGAGCATCTTGATGGCGACGAAACGCCTGAGAACGTTGTCTTCCGCCTTGTAGACGGAGCCCATGCCGCCGTCGCCGAGCAGCCGCACGAGGCGGTAACGCCCGCCGATCGTGCCGCCGACGAGGGTGGGGTCTCCCGCGACCGGCAGTCCTGTGGCCGGGCAACGCAGCACCGACTTCTCGTGCTGGGCCCCGCAGTGCGGGCAGTGCATCGCCATGTCCGAAAGACGGGCAGCACTATACCAGCGAGTCCGGCTTGCGCGCCGCGGCTTACGCGTCGGTGCGCTCGGCCCATCGATCTCGGGCTCGGCAGTCGCACGCGTTCGCTCGCTTCCCGGCCGCCGGCCTGGTATCGCTGGCGCCATGATCGAGGGCAAGACGCTGCTTCTCACGGGGGGCGCGGGATTCATCGGCACGGCGCTGACGAAGAGGCTGTGCGCGACCAACCGCATTCGCGTGCTCGACATCCTCAGGCGCAACGCGCTCGCGCCGGCGGGTCTGGACAAGCACCCGAACGTCGAGCTCGTCGTGGCGGACGTGCGCGATCCGGCCGCCGTGCGCGCGGCGACGGAAGGCGTCGACTACGTCGTGCACATGGCGAGCATCGCCGGCGTCGACACGGTCCTGAAGGACCCCGTTCTCACGATGGAGATCTCGCTCGAAGGCACCATGACGGCCCTCCGGGCTGCGCGCGACGCGGGCAGCGTCCAACGCTTCGTCGACTTCAGCACGAGCGAGGTGTTCGGCCGCTACGCGTTCAGGGTCACCGAGGGCGACGTGACGAGCCTCGGCGCCGTCGGCGAGGCCCGATGGACGTACGCGGTCTCGAAGCTCGCGACCGAGCACCTCGCGCACAACTACTGGAAACGCTACGGGCTGCCGACCTGCTCCATCCGTCCCTTCAACATCTACGGGCCCGGTCAGGTGGGGGAGGGCGCGGTGCACGCGTTCGTCGTGCGTGCGCTCCGCGACGAGCCGCTCACGATCCACAACGAGGGCGATCAGATTCGGGCATGGTGTTACATCGACGACATCGTCGATGCGATCGTCTTGACCCTCGTGCGCGACGAAGCGGTCGGTCAATCGTTCAACATCGGCAATCCGCGCTCGAGCGTGACGATCTACCAGCTCGCGCGGCTCATCGCGCGCCTGGCCGGATCGAAGAGCGAGATCCGTTTCGTGCCCTGGGACTTCGCGGACGTCGAGCTGCGGATCCCCGACGTGCGCAAGGCGGAGAAGCTCCTGGGCTTCCGCGCCGCAGTGGACCTCGAGGACGGCCTCGAGCGCACCATCGCGTGGTATCGCGCGAAGAGTCGGGAGATCGGATAGGCTTCAGCGCCTATGGCGTCGGCGCCGCCGCCCGGAGCAGTTGACCTTCCGCTGGACCTCGTACGTGCGGATGGCTGGTTCGAACGGGTCGGTGAAGGCATCGGCAGCTTCCGCCAGCTCTGCGACATCGTGGGCGAGCGCTTCGTCGCCTTCTCGATCATCGCGGGTGTCCGCATCCGCGCGCTCACCGTCGACCGGCGGTCTCCCGACGCGACGCTCGTCGATTTCACGGTGGGCGACAGTCAGGTGGAGCAGCGGCTGCCCCTCGGCGAGTTCCGCCGCCGACTCGCGTCTGCGCTGCTGAGCGACGACCCCGAGCCCGAGCCGCTGCCGCCGACTCCGGACGTCGAGTCGCTGCAGGCGCACGTCGGTGTCCGCTACGTGCTCCTCTCGCCGCTGTTCGGCTATCGGCTCCGCGCGTTGCGCCGCCACCCGCGATCCGGCGCCAACGAGCGTGCGCCCGAGCTCGTCGTCGAGATCCAGGGTGAGGCCGTCGTCCTCGAGATGGAGGAGTACCGCGAGATCCTTCGCGAGCACGTGCGCGCGGAGCTCGCGCGCCTTCGTGCTCCGAGCCCGTTCGCCATCGACCTGGCGCGGGTGCCCGAAGCGGACAAGGCGCTCCGCGAAGGGCACTACGAGCGAGTCATCGAGCTCATCGGTGCGTGGCCCGGCCCGCTTTCGCTGCTCCTGCGCACGGCGGAAGGGCAGGCGCTCGCACCCGAGGCGCGCGCCACGCTCGCGCGTGCGCTCGGAACGCTCGGGACCGCGTACGCGAACCAAGGCCGCTACGAATGGGCCGAAGAGGTGCTGCGTCTCGGCATCCAGTGGGGACAGGATGCCGGCGCCGCGGGCGACCTGTTCAGGCGTCTCGGCGAGTCCTTCGTCGTGCAGTCGCGCCACGGCGAGGCGATCGGACCGCTGATGCGCGCGGTGAGCCTGGGCGCTGCGCTCAAGGACGTGATGCCGTTGCTCGCGCGCGCGTTCATCGGCAGGCGTCGATTCGTCGCGGCCCTCGCGTGCCTCGAGCAGGCGCAGGAAGCGGGCGTGCCGGACGTCGCGCTCGAGCAGCTGTGGGCGGACACCGAAGCCGGGCTCGGTCCTGCGATGAAGTCGTTTCGCGACGCAGTCCCCGCCGCGCTCGACACGCTGCGCCCACCGCCCGAGAGCTGACTCCCCTACGCGTCGAAGACGTGGACGTCCTCGGGGCGTGCGGAGAGCACGAGGCTCGAGCCGACCTCCACGCCGTGGGCGTCGCCGCCGTCGAGCCGCACGACCACGCTCTGATCGCCTGCCTTGGCGTGCACGTGGACCTCCCAGCCCATGCGCTCGACGACCTCGACGACGGCATCGATGCGACTGCCGCCATCGTTGGTCGCGGCGGGGCGCAGGTGCTCGGGCCGGACACCGACCACCACTTTCTGCCCATCTTGCAGGCGTTTCGCGCGCGCGTCGGGCAACCACACCGAGACGGCGCGCGCCCGTGCACGCTTGCGTCCCTCCGACTCCTCCACCGACGCTTCGAGGAAGTTCATCGCCGGGCTCCCGAGGAACGACGCGACGAACCGGTTGTCGGGCGCGCGGTACACATCGAGCGGCGCGCCCACCTGCTCGACGACGCCCGCCCGGAGCACGACGAGCACGTCGGCCAACGTCATCGCTTCGATCTGATCGTGCGTGACGTAGACCATCGTGCCGCCGACCTTCTCGTGGAGCTTGCGAATCTCCACGCGTACCTGCGCGCGCAGCGCCGCGTCCAGGTTGGAGAGCGGCTCGTCGAGGAGATAGAGCGGCGCCCGACGCGCGAGCGCTCTGCCCATCGCGACGCGCTGGCGTTGTCCGCCCGACAGCTGCCGCGGGTATCGGTCGAGCAGGGGCTCGAGCCCCAACATCGCGGACACCTCGGCCACGCGCGAGGCCACGTCGGCCGCGCTCATCTTACGGAGCTTGAGCCCGAAGGCGATGTTGTCCCTGACCCGGAGGTGCGGGTAGAGCGCGTAGCTCTGGAACACCATCGCCACGTCGCGGTCGCGTGGTGCGAGCCCGTCCACGCGGCGATCGCCGATCCAGATGCGACCGGAGTCGATCGTCTCGAGCCCTGCGATGCTGCGCAGGAGCGTCGATTTGCCGCATCCGCTCGGTCCGACGAAGACTGCGAGCGCACCGTCGTCGATCTCGAGGTCGATGCCCTTGAGGATGGCGTTGCCATCGAAAGACTTCTTCACGCCTTCGAGCCGGACCCGCGCCACGGCGCGGAGGGTGCCACGACCTCGCAGCCCGCGGCGAGGCCCGCACGATGGGTCGCCGGAAGCGAGTAGTCTCTGCTGCGCGTGACGGCGTCTCGCCCACCGATCCCGGTCAGGACGCTCGCGGTCGTCCAGGAGCTGCCGAGCGGAGACGTCACGGCATATCCGTTGTTCGATGCGGGACGCTCGGTCGCGGGCGAGCGCGACGAGGCGCTGCTCGAGCTGAGGTTGTTCCTCGAGGGGCATCTCGCGACGGCGTCGCCGGGTGAGGTGGCGCGCCACGCCGTGCCCGCCGGGATCGAGCTCCGCCGCGTGAAGGTCGCGTGCTCTGCCGAGCTCTTTCGCGGGAGCGCGCGCCGCGAGATCCCGTTGGAGGTGGCGTGCGCGGTGGTCCCCGGCGCGCCGACCAGCGCCCAGCCGCGTGCGAACGAGAAGGGGCGATGGGTGCTCGTGCTGCCGCTGCGACACACGATCTTCGTCGCCGACGGCGAGCCGATCGAGGACGTGGTCTCGGCCGAGGTGCGTCGGCTGCTCGCGATCGATCTGCCGACCGAATCGGCGTTCCGCGAGCTGTGCCCGGCGCGGGCCATCGAGCTCGTGCCGCTGGACCTGTCGATCGCGCGCGAGGAGGGCGTCGGGCAACGCGGCACGCGAGGGCTCCGACGACGCCTGCTCGCGCAGGACCGCAAGCGGCGCGCCCGCGACGTGCTCCGCTCGATCGGCGACGTCCTCTCCGATCGTCCCGAGGCGCGCGACGGGCCGCCGCTCGTCGGGCGCGACAGGGAGCTGTCCGAGCTGCTCGGGTGCCTCCGGGCGACGGAGCGCACGAGCGTCCTGTTGGTCGGTGCCGAGCTCGCGGGCAAGACCGCGCTCTTTCTCGCTTCGCTGCGGCGCCCGGCGCGCCGACCTTCGGAGGGTGAGCTCGCGGCAAGTCCCCC
>JADZFZ010000456.1 GCA_020854145.1 Deltaproteobacteria bacterium
CCCGTGCGGTCGGAGACGAACACGACGAATCGTCCCGCCGGATCGGCACGCGGCGCACGGTCGACGTGTGCCCCCGACGTCAGCCGCCGCGGCTCGCCGCCGTCGATCGGGATCGCGAAGAGCGCAGAGCGCGCCTTCTTCGCCTTCGCATCGGTCGATCGCAGGACGTACACGACGCGCGCGCCGAGCTTCACCGGATCGGCGGGCACGACGACGTCGGCGAGATCCTCGGGGAGAAAGCGTGGTGAGGCTCGGTCGCTGGACAAAGGACCGAGAGCTTAGCCTCCTCGCGCGTCGGACCGGAGGGCTGCTGATCGGGGCGGCGTCGATTGGCCGAAGGTATCGTCGCCCCAACACTCCACGCGACCGTCTGCACGGACGCCACACGTGTGAAAGCCGCCAGCCACGATCTCCACGAATGGGCCTTCGAGCGCATCGAGCTCACCGAGCTCGCCGATGCCACCCCAGCAGAACGCCGTTCCGTCGTCGGCTCGCAGCCCGCAGCCGAACGTGGAACCGGCTTCTACGGCGGTGAACGTCCTGCAGACGCCACGACGGACACGTGTTGCCCGCCGACGGCGAGGTGCACGAACGGACCTTCCGGCACGTCGAGCTGACCCCACCTCGCATCGCCCCAGCAGACCGCATCGCCCGTCGTGGTGATCGCGCAGCTCACCAGATTGCCCGCGTACACGTGCACGTAGGAGCCGGGGGCGGACCCGGCGTCGCTGCTCCCGTCCGGCGGGCTGGCTGCGTCGCCACCGCTCGCATCGCCGAGGGTCGCGTCGGCCGCTCCATCGGCGTCTGACGTCGCAGCGTCCATCGTGCTGCCGGCATCGCGCGCGGCGTCGGAGCCCGAGTCACTCGCCAGAGCCGCGTCGCCCATCGCGTCGTCGTCCGCCGCGTCGAGCCGAGGCCCTTCATCGTCGTCGCCGCAGGCTCCGAGCAACGGAATGCCAGTGCGACCCACGCTCCACGCATCGATTCAAGCTACCACCGTCGGGTGTCGTTCGTCGCGGAGCTGACGCGCAGCAACCGCGACCCGCTCGCCGCGTGATAACGTCCGTGGTCCGTGGCGTTGGGGGGCGGTGGGCAGACGCGAAGCGTGGTGGGTCGCGCCGCGTGCGCGATGCTCGTCGCCGCGCTCGTACCCCGCGTCGCGCCCGCGACGGCCCAGAGCCCGCGTCGCGCGACGCTGGCCTACGATCGGCGCGCGGGAGCGAGCCGGTGTCCCGACGACGTCACGTTGCGTGAGCTGGTGGCGGCGCGTCTCGGGTACGAGCCGTTCGTCGCGGAGGCCGGGCTCGCCGTGTCCGTCGTCATGGACGGCGAAGGCGGGCAGCTCCGCGCGCAGATCGAGGTGCACGACGCGCCGAGCTCGCGCCGCGGTCGCCGGAGCCTCGCCTCGACGGACTCCACCTGTCGCGAGCTCGTCGAGAGCGTCGCGCTCGCCATCGCGCTCGCCATCGACCCGCGCGCGACCACCGCGTCTCGGCCCTCCGCGGTGACGCCGGCTCCTCCACCCACGAGCCCGGTCGAGCCGGTCCGATCGGCGCCGGCGCCGGTGGTCTCGACCCCTGCTCGTCCGCGGGGCACACGCGACAGCGCGTCGAGGTCGGCTCGACGTCCGAACGCGGATGGCGACGCGACGCCGCTCGCGGTCCACGTGGGCGCGGGCGGGCTCGTCGCGCTCGGGACGGAGCCCGACGTGACGGTCGGCGCGCTCGTGCTCGTCGGGCTCGTCGGGGCGCGACTCTCGGCTTGGCTGGAAGGCCGAACGGATCTCGCGTCCTCGCGCGTCGCGCGCGACGGCAGCGGGGTCGAAGCCTCGTTGACCGCCGCGTCGCTCTTCGGGTGTTACCGCCTCGGCCCCGTCGAGCTCTGCGGGCTCGGATCGCTCGGCGTGCTCTCGGGACGCGGCCGCGGGATCGCGGTGCCCCGCGACGACACGAGCCTCCACGCTGCGCTCGGCACGCGCGCCATGGTGTCCGTGCGCGTCGTCGGTCCGCTCGAGCTTCGCGCGTTCGCCGACCTCGCGTTCCCGTTGACGCCGACGACGTTGCGCATCGACACGCAGGAGCGCTGGTCGACGCCGGTCCTGGCGGGTGCGATCGGCGCCAGCGCCGCGATGGTGATCGTGCCGTGACGGATCGCGACGAGCGCCGCCAACGAGCGGATGTCACGTCGGGCGCCGAGCCCATGCGTGCGACGTCGCACGCCGAGCACTCGATCGAGCGCTGGATCGAGGCGCACGGCGACTTCGTCCATCGGTTCTTGCGCAGGCTCGGTGTGTCCGAGGCCGACGTGGAAGACGAGGCCATCGAAGTGTTCTATCGCGCGCACGTGCGAATCGGCGACTACGACCCCGCGAAGCCTGTGCGGCCGTGGATCGCGGGCTTCGTCGTACGCGTCGCGTCGGAGTCGCGACGGCGCGCACGTGCTCGGCCCTCCGCGTCGGTAGACGGCCACGACCCGGTGGAGCCGCGCCGCGGGCCCGAGGAGCTCGCCGCCGACGCCGAACGTCGCGAGCGTCTGGCGGCTGCGCTCGATCGGCTCGCCGACGAGCAGCGCACGGTGCTCGTGATGGCGTTCGTGGAAGGCATGACGATGCCCGAGATCGCGGAGATCCTCGGCATCCCGCTCAACACGGGCTACTCGCGCCTGCGCCTCGCACGCGACGCGCTGAAGGTCGCGCTCGCCGACCTGCGACCGACGAGCACGCGAGGTGACCCATGACGGACCCGCGCATGCCCGAGATCGACGACGAGCTTCGCGAGCTCATCGAAGCCGAGTCCCGCCGGCCCGGTCTCGACACGGCTGCGCGCGAGCGCATCGCGGCCGGCGTCCGCGCGCGGATCTCCGGCGGCGGCGGCGGCGGCCCGGACGGTTCGCCCGGAGGCGGCGCGCCCGTTCCGCCCACGGCGCGGTCAGGCCCGGGGAGCGGAGGCACACCATTGGGAGCGGCGTCGTGGCTGCCCATCGGTACCTTCGTCGCCGGCGCGATCGTCGGCGCCTCGCTCCACGCCGTGCTCGGCGGGTCCGACGCCCGTCCCATCGAGCGCATGCAGCTGACGGAGAGCTC
>JADZFZ010000457.1 GCA_020854145.1 Deltaproteobacteria bacterium
TCCGACGACGAGAAGGGCTCGTCCGGATCGTGGAGCGGCGGCGGTGACGAGAGCGCCTTGTCCACGGTGCGCAGCGAGATCGACCCCGAGCCTCCGTGCTCGCGATCCCCCGAGAAACGTCCCAGACGCTCGACGAGCCGCGCGACGTTCACCTCGCGCGGCGAAGCCACGTCCACGACGTTGGTCGCGTGACCGAGCCCATCGACGGGCACGATCTGCAGGCGATACGCGCGTCTGAGCGTGTCGAGCACACGGCGTTCCTCCTCGCGCCCGGTGTCGAGCACGGCACGCGCGAGCGCACGCGCCTCGGCGGCACGGCCCACGACGAGCGTCAGGAGGACCACGGGAGCACCGTCGACCACCGCGAGCTGGCAGCGGACCTCGCAGCCGTCCTCGACGCTCTTGGCCTCTTCGGCGCCCGCACGGAAGAAGTACCTGACCGAGCCATCCGCGACGTGGACGAACGCCTGGCTTCCCGAGCGCCACCACGCACCGGGCACGACGATGCTCGCGGCCCGATGCTTCGGCGGCGCCACGACGCTCGTCTTGCCTTCGTCCACCGAGTCCTCGACCGTGATCGGATCGCGCACGTCGCGCTTGGCCCCGCGAGCGCCCGTGCGGACCTTCGCCACCTCTCCCGGCTCGGGACGCGCGGGCGCGCGCCCGACTCCCGTGACTCCCGTGACCTCGTCGATCACGTCGAGCTCTTCGACGTCTTCCTCCTCCGCGAGCTCCTCGACCTCCTCGAGGCGCACGAACCCGGTCGATTCGACGACGAGGTCGGACGCATCGACGACGTCCTCGTCGTCACCCGTGATCGCGTTCTCGTCGGACGGAGGGGAGCCGGCAGGACGTGCCTGGACGGGTCCTGCGGGCGGAGGCGGGGGAACCGACGGAGGCTTCTGCGGGGCCGGCTGCGCCGGCGACGCGACGACGGTGGACGACGCCGACGGAGCCCCCGCCGCGGGAGCGATCGCGGAAGCCGGTGCGACGTGAACGACCGGGGGGCCGTCGGTCGCGCGCGCGGGCGGCGCGTGCGCGGCGTGTTGCGCGAGCGGATGCGCCAGCGGATGTGCGAGCGAGGGGATCGGCCCCGCGCCGAGCGGCACCGGCGCGACCACGGGGCTCGCAGGCGTGGGGCTCGAGTGATGCGGAGCCGCCTGCGGCGCGACGAACGCGGGAGACGGCGTCGGCGTCGAGCCGAGGGACGGGATGAGGCCCGATCCACCGACGAGCTGTCCCGCGGAGTTGAGGACCACGCGACGCGTCTCCATCGTGTCGATGCGCGGCGCGGCCGGGGCGATGACCGGAGTCGTCGTGCCGGCCGCCGACGACGACGCTGCTCCCGGGATGGACGCGACCGGCGGCTGCGACGGCGGCGCTCCGATGCTCGTCCCGAGGGGCGGAAGCGGCCCGCCGAACAACACGGGCGAAGGCGAAGCCTGAGGATGGCCAGCGACCGGCTCGGCCGTCGCGCCCGCACGCGCGATGGCGTCGAGCATGTTGCGCGCCGGCTCGATCATCGCGGGGCGCGCGGCCGCATCGCGTTCGCGTGCGGCCAGCCGCTGCTCCGCCTCCTGCAACGCCTCGAGACGCGTCGTGAGCTCGCGCTCGCGCACGCCCAGATCGCGCACGGACGCTTCGATCTCGTCGGCGCGCGACGCGAGCTCGTCCTCGCGCGACGTCACGCCCTCGGCGCGCTTGACGAGGCGCTCTTCGCGGACCTTCAGTGCAGTCTCGCGATCGCGCAGCTTGCCCTCCCGACCTCCGAGCTCGCGCTCGCGCCGCGCGAGGTCGGCCTCCGCGGCAGCCAGCGCGGTGCGGCCGTCCCCCCGCTCGAGATACTCACGCAGCGCCTGGACACCGACGACCGTCGTCGCCTCGCGCACGTACCCGGGCGCTGGGTTGGCGGCGTCTTCCGCGATCTGCTCGAGCAGCTTCGCCCGCAGTCGCAGCTCCTCGTGCCTCAGGGCGTCGGGCACGACGAGCGCGAATCGTCGCTTCGCGGGGTCGTGGTAGACGAAGTCCACCGCGAGGCCGAGCTCGAAGCCCACGTCGTAGCGATGGAGGATCCCTGCGAGCGCCGGCGTGCCGAGATGCGGGTCCGTCGCCACGTTGACCACGCGGTGCACCTGGACGGACACAGCCTGCCCCGACGGCAACATCAGCTGCGCGACCTCGACGCGCGTCTGCCCGGCCGTGCCCGCATACGGCGGATCCTCCGGCCGTGCTGCCGGTGCTCCGCCCGCCGCGTTCCAGTGTCTCGATTCCATCGCTCCCTCGCGTCGCGGGAAAACCTGGCGATCCGTAACACGATCGCCCCCCGTCGCGGTCCGCGACGTGAGCGATCCCCCTCACCCCGACCTCTCCCATTCCCACGATTCGGGGCATCATCGCCTTCAGCATGGAGGCACCGCCCCCCGCAGTCGCCGATCTCGCCGATGCGTGCGTCCGCTTCGTGAAGAACGCGTTGCACATCGAGCTCGATCGAACCCCCGAGACCTTGCCCCTGCTCGACCACTATCTCGCGGAGGCCCGAGCGAGCGGCTCCGACATCCACGCGCTCCTCGCGCCGGCCGCGGGCGCCTACTTCGGCGAGGTCGTGCGCGCCGCGTTTCCCGCACGGTGGACCTCCACCGACGGCGAGCACGCCGAGTGGCGGCTCGAGATCGAGGGTCCCGGCATCGTGTTCAACCCGGTGGGCATGGCTCTCGAGGCCATCGCCAGCGACGACGTGCCCGGCGCACACGCGCACATCGACGTGGCACCCGCCCATCGTGCCGCGGCCGACGCCGCGCTCGCCGCGAGCCTACCCGTCGAGCACGAGGACTACTACCGCCTCACCACGCGCTTCGAGGTCCTCGAGCTCCTGGTCGACCGGCTCGTCGCGCGGGCGGCGGGCGACGACCTGGACGATGACGACTCGTCCGGCGAACGGGCGATCGTCGAATAGACGCGTCGCGCGATCGTCACACCGACGCCGGCTCGGCGGTTCCTTGACGTGCCGATCCCCGGCGGCAAGGATGGCCGACGGCAGCCGATGACGCGCACTCCATCGATGGCGCTCCTGACAATCGCCGTGCTGGCGGCCCCGTCGCTCGCGCTCGCCGACGACACGTGGACGACGCCCTATCCCGGCGTGCGCCACCTGCATCGGCTCGTAGCCGACCACGACATCCACGTCGTCATGGTCGATCTCTCGCGCTCCGAGATGTCGGTGGTCGCGACCGCTCCCGACGGTCGACGGACCGTGACCAGCGAGTTCGCGCGCACCAACGGTGCCGTGGTCGCCGTCAACGGCAACTGGTTCGGCGGCAGCACGTGCGGCCTCGCGGCGGGCAGCGGCCAGGTCTGGCCCGACGCCTATGCCGACGGCTGCGACGCGAGCATCGGCTTCGGAGGCAACCGCGCGGCCGCGTTCGACTCTCGACGCATCCACCGGGGACCGGTGCCGCAGCCGTGGATGACCGACGTGGTCACGGGCAAGCCCTGGCTCGTCAAGGCCGGCAGGCCCCAGGGCCCGTGGACGCGACCGCGCCGCATGGACGATCGCGCCCAGCGCACCGCCATCGGGCTCACGCAAGACGGGCGAACGCTGATCCTCTTGGTCGCCGACGGCCGGCGCCGCGACGTCAGCGGCGTGACCGGCGCGGAGCTCGTCACGATGTTGCGCGAGCTCGGAGCGCACGACGCGATCAACCTCGATGGCGGAGGCTCCTCGACGCTGTTCATCGCGGCCGAAGGTGGCGTCGTCAATCGTCAGCGTGGCACGCACGAACGGATCGTCGGCAACCACCTCGGGATCAGGATCCGCGGCGTCGCGCCCGGACCCCCCACGCCCGAAGAGCGAGACGCTGCCCGCCGACGTCAGCAACGCGAGATCCGCGAGCGTCGCGAGCGCGCCACGCAGGGCTTCAATCCCGCGACGTTTCCCGTGCTGCCGAACCCCGCGCCGCCGTCGATCGCGCGCGGGAAGCCGCGACGCCGGTCAGCCTGAAGCGGTGACGGACATCGTTCGTGCCGAGTTGGACACCGTCATCGCCGACCCGACTCGCACAAACATTCGCCCCACCCGTAGGGTGGGGCTGTTTCGTCTCAGCCTGTCGAAGCAAGGAACCGCGCCCCTCGACGCTGCTCGGGGCGAGCGGTTGGTGTTTCTCTCGGGGCACCGAGCGATCAGCGCACCGAGCCGCCGAGACGGACGAAGCCGTCGGGTACCGACTGCTCCTGGCCGCCGATGACCACTGCGGTCACGACGCCCGCGGTGACGACGACGCCGATCGCCGTCCAGAACCACCACCGACCGTAGAGCGGCGTCGGGCCGCTCTGCTCGGGTGGTCGATCCTCGGGCGCGGCGACGTGACCCCGGAGGTCGACGCCTTCGTACACCTCGGCGCCCAGGCGATCGATGCCGCGCGGGTCGCGGCCGGGCGGCGCACGGACGCTGCGCCGCAGCCGTCGCAACAAGAACCGCGTTCGCAGGTCGTACAGGTACAGCGCGATCTCGAGACGCGAGCCTTCGCGGCGGACGATGCCGAGCACCGCCTGGTTGACGAAGAGGGTCGAGGCGAGCCGCAACGTGTATCGGCCCGTCCGACTGCCTCCGGCCTCGCGTCGGATGCGCGGGAGATCCTGCTCGATGAGGAGCGCGCGGTTGCTGCGCGTGAGCTCGACCTCGACCGAAGCCTGGCCCTCGGGCTCCACGGTCACGCGACGCACGTCGCGCGCGTACCCCGCCAGCTTCACCGTGAGGTAGTGGTCGCCGGCGAGCAGGCCGTCCACGACGGTCGGCGCGGCTCCGTACGCACGGCCGTCGACGAACACCTCGCCGCCGGTCGGGATGGTGGAGACCTCGAGCAGCCCACGCGCCCCGGCCACCACTCGCTCGCGTACCGCGTCGAACTCCGTCAGGTAGTCGACCGGGTATCGATCGATGTCGTACTGCAGCGACTCACGGAACGTCACCACGCGGCGAAAGCCGTCGCGACACGCACGGACGCGACGTGCGACGCACTCCGCCACCGCCGCGAGCATGTAGACGTCCGCGAGCTCCGTCCGCGGAACGTGGACCAGGTTCGCCTCGAAGACCTCGATGAGCTCTCTCGCGCGCGCTGCGGCCCCATCGCCGTCGCCCGACCGCAGCATCTCGGCGACCGCGTCGCGCGCCTCACGCGCCGCTTCCACCTCGTCGGGCGCTTGCTCGCCGACCTCGAGCGCATCGGCGAGATCGGCGAAGCGGACCCGTCGGACCTTCGCGACGCTCCGTCGCAACGCGCGCGTCACCCGGGCGACGTCGTCGTCGGTCGCGTCGCCGTCGGCGAACAAGATCGCCGTCGTCGTGACCTGCCCCCGCTGTGCGAGCACCTCGGCCGGCACCGACGCACACACGACGATCGCCACGACCACCCCGAGAAAGACGCGATTCGACGCCACTGCGACGATCAGAACTCCAGCACGATCTGGCCCTGCTGGTCGAGCCCCGGCGTCCTGTCGTCGCCCCCCGACGCGGCGGCGACGATCCCGATCGTCGTACCGACGGCGACGACGCCCACCGCCGTCCAGAACCACCAGCGCTCGTAGATCGCGGGCCCGTCACGCTCGGGCTCGCGACGTTCGGGCCGTGGCCGGGGCTGGCGTCGCGGACCCACGCGCTCCAACGGACGCGCGGAGCCGAGCGCGCCCAAGCCCTCGGTCGTCAACCCTTCGGTCAGCTCCTCGATCGCACCATCGATGTCGGCGGGCGTGCCCGAGGCCGTCGCCGATTGGTGCGCGAGCCTGCGACCGCTCGACGTCTCGTACGCGCTGCCTTCGATCGCGAGGTCACCCGGTTGCCCCGAGACCGCGAGCACGACGAGCAGATCGGCCGACAGCGTCCGCCCGAGCGACCGCAGCGCCGTCTCGAGCGAGCCGCCTTCCGAGAGCCGCCCCACCGCAGCCGAGATGGCATCTGCCGCGCGCGTCGGTCCGAGCATCGCGGTCACGCTCGTCGTCGCGCCGCCTCGCACGTTGGCGATCTCAAGATGCGGCGAGTGCCCCGGCAACACGACGCGCACGATGTGCGAGCCGGCGACCAGACCGTGCACCGTCATCGGCGTCGTTCCGCGCGCCACCCCGTCCACGAACACCTCGGCGCCGTCGGGCTCGCTCCGGACCTCGATCGACGCAGACGGCGAGCGCAGGTCGCGCGGCGCCGCGCGGTCGAAGCGCGTCACGATGTCCGGAGGAAAGACGTTCGGATCGGGGCGACGTCCCGGCTGCAGGACGTGCAGGCGCCCGAAGGTCCTTCGGCTCTCGCTCTGCTGGTCGCCGAGCGCCTGCGCCGCGCCCAGGAAGAGCAGCGCGTCGCCGAGCGCGCTGGGATCTTCCAGCGCCCCGCCCGCGCCTTCGAAGGCCTCCACCGATGCGCTGAGCGCCGTGACGGCGTCGGCCAGCTCCACGTTCTCGTAGCTCTGACGGCCGCTCTCGAGCAGCGACGCGGCCTCGGCCAGTCGCTGGCGGAGCAGTTGCGTGATCCCGAGATACGCCTCGTCGGCCGCAGCGTGATCGACGCCGGGGTGTCGGCGCAGAGCGCGCCGTGCCGCCGCGCCCACGCGACCGACCACGGGCCGGACCGCGTCGTCGCTCGCGATGGCGATCACGTACGCGCCGCGGCCGTCCTCGTCGTCCGCATGCGCCGATGTCGACGGCGCCAGCGCGCACGCCGCGAGAGAAAGCCCGAGCACCGTCGGCAGCCAATCAGGCTTCACGGCTCGCGTCCTCCATCAGCCTCGCCAGGTTGGGGTCGCTCTCGAGCGTGCTGCGCAGCAACGACTCCAGCTCGGCCCGCGCGGAAGGCGACAATCCCGCGGGCGCCACGCGCTCGACTTGATGCGCGACGAGCCGCTCGACTGCCTCGCTCCGATCGATACGACCGGCGCGCAGATCGGCGAGCACCGCCGTCGTGCCGTTCGCCTGGGCGGCGGGCGTCGCGCTCGCCGCGCCCGCACCAGCGCCTGGCTCGCGCGTGGCCGCGGCGTTGGCGAGCTCGCGTCGAAAGTCTCCCGTGCCGGCGCGCTCGGTGCGGGAAGGCTGCACGTCGGGGATTGACGGCGGGAGCCCGCCAGGGCCCGTCGGCTTGATCGGGTTGGCCATGTTCTCCTCGGTGACGCTAACACGTCGTCATGCCGCGATGCGCGGACTTACCGGATGTTGCCGATGGCGTTCTTGGCCGTCTCGTGCTGGGCACGAAGCACGTTCGACAGCGCCGTGTAGCGACGCTGCTCGGCGGCCACGCGCTCCTGGAGCTCGAGGTAGTAGAGGTTGAACTTCTGCGTCCGGCTCAGCGAGTCCTCGATGCCCGCCGTGGACTCGCCCGGCGTCTGCGTCGTCGGCGGGGTGGCCGGCGTCTGCGTGCCCGCGGCGCCCGGGTCCGGTCCGGCCGTGACACCCGCGAAGTCGTTGGCGTGTCGATCGAGCGCGCGACGAAATGCTCCCGGTTCGGTCGCCGTTCGCGGGGCAGCTCCGGTCGTCGCAGGGATACGGGATCGCAGGGGGGCGGCGGGGCGCTCGTGGATCGTCGTCATGTCTGTCCTTCCTTTCGACGCCCTTGTCGGCAACCCCCCGCGCGAGTTGCCCCCCTCGAGAGGCCCACCGTTGCCGCCCTTCGCTCGGTCCGAGCTCGTCCAGGGGGGACACGTCTTGTCGGGGGGTTGCGGAGGGCCGCGGGGGGAGAGCCGAGCCGCCCGCCCGCCCGCAGGGATTTCGGGGCCTCGGCTTGACATGCCACTTGGGCGCTCGTTCACTGATCCTCGTGGAGGTCGGGACCACCGAGCGCCGGCCGCGTCGCAGGGGGGCGGGGCTACTGACGACCGGCGAGATGGCGCGCCGAGCGGGCAGCACGCTGCGCACGGTCCGCTTCTACGAAGAGGAAGGGTTCATCCGACCGACCGATCGTTCGCGCGGAGGGCATCGGCTCTTCTCGGAGGGCGAGCTCGATCGGCTGCTCTTCGTCACCGACCTGCGCGCGACGGGCCTGCCGCTCGAGGTCATCCGCCACGTCCTCGAGCTCAAGGACAACGCTGCGTCGCCCGAAGACGCGGCCACGCGCATCACGTCGTTCCTCGAGACGCGCGTGGCCGAGATGCAGCGACAGATGGAGCTCCTGGGACGTCTGACCGCCGAGTTCGCCGCCAGCAAGGTGATCCTGGAGCGCTGCAAGGCTTGCCCCGAGCCCGCGCGTTTCCCCACCGACTGCGCGTCCTGCACCAACATGTGCGGCACGCTCCCCCGCGCCGTCCGTCTGCTCTGGGGAGACAAGCTCCTGCCGGCCGACGCATTGGGCTCACCCCGTCCGCGATGACGCGCCGGCCCGTGGACCTCGAGCGCGCCGAGCGCGCCGTCGCCGATCTGCTCGCTGCGGTGGGGCTCGATCGAGACGCCGACCCGGAGCTCGCCGACACTCCGAGCCGCGCGGCGCACGCATTCGCGCACGAGCTGCTCGGCGGTTACGACGTCGAGCCGGCAGCCGCGCTCGCCGACTGCACGTCCGCCGACACGAGCGACCTCGTCGTCGTCCGCGACATCCAGCTCGTGACCATGTGCCCGCACCACCTGCTGCCTGCGCGCGGCCTCGCGCACGTCGGCTACGTACCGCACGGCAAGGTCGTCGGGCTGGGCGCGCTCGCGCGGCTCGTCGACGCCCACGCGCGCAGGCTCGTCCTGCAGGAAGAGCTCGGCCGTCGCATCGCCGAGGCTCTCGTCGTGCACCTGGGCGCGCGCGGCGCGGGCGTCGTCCTCGACACCCGACCGATGTGCCTGGTCGCACGCGGCGAGAAGCAACACGCCGCACGCGCGGTGACCGTCTCTCTCGCAGGCTCGTTCGCGCTCCCGGACGGAGACCGAGCGCTGTTCGCGCTCGCGATGGGCGGCGCGGCCACCGAGGGTCCCCCATGAGCACGCGTCGCGTCGCGTTCGTCACGGGCGGGGGCCGCGGGATCGGCGCGGAGGTCGCCCGTCAGCTCGCGAGCCGCGGCATCGCGGTCGCGCTCGCCGCACGCACGCGCACCGAGGTGGAGAACGTCGCCACGGAGCTGCGAGCCAAGGGCGCCCACGCGCTCGCGATCGGGTGCGACGTGACCCGCGCGCACGACGTGGACGCCGCAGCGACCGCGACCGAACGCGAGCTCGGCCCGATCGACGTGCTCGTCAACAACGCCGGGGTCGCCGCGCGCACGCCGCTCATCGAGATGGACGAGGAGACCTGGGATGCCGTCGTCGACACGAGCCTCAAAGGCGCCTACCTCGCGACCCGCCGCGCGTTGCCCGGGATGTTGGCACGCGGACGCGGGCGCATCGTGACGGTGTCGAGCATCAGCGGCACGCTGGGCACCGCGCGCATGACCGCCTACTGCGCGGCCAAATGGGGCCTCATCGGCTTCACCAAGGCGCTCGCCGAGGAGACGCGTGACACCGGCGTCGTCGTGAGCGTCGTGCTTCCCGGCAGCACCGACACCGCGATGTTGCGGGGCAGCGGCTTTCCCCCACGCATGACCCCAGCGGACGTCGCCAGCACGATCGCCTACCTCGCCTGCGACGCACCGGCCGCGACCCACGGCGGCAGCTTCGAGCTCTTCGGATGAGCGACGAGACACCGACCTCGGTCGACCCTGCCGCCCTCGCCGCGCTGCCCGTCTTCCCGCTCCCGCGGGTCGTCCTGCTGCCGGGGCTCGACCTTCCTCTGCACATCTTCGAGCCTCGGTATCGCGCGATGACGCGAGACGCCCTCGCGACGCACCGCGCGCTCGCCGTGACGATGCTCGGCCCCCAGAACGGCGACACGGTCGGTCGCCCGCCGATGGCCCGCACCGCCGGGGCGGGTGTGATCATCGAAGACCACGAGCGACCCGACGGCCGCTTCGACATCGTCGTGCGCGGTCTGCACCGCGTCGTGCTCGAAGAGCTGCCGCGCGAGGGCCTCCTGTACCGCCGCGCTCGAGCCATCGTGCTGCCCGACGGTCTGGCCGCACCGTCCGACCGCGCGGCCGCGACCGCTCTGCTCGCCATCGCCTCGCAGGTCGCGACCCGCATCCGCCAGCAGAAGCCCGACTTCGAGCTCCCGCTGAACGGCGTCATGTCACCCGGTCGGGTCGCCGACGTGCTCGCGGGCATGCTCGTGCTCGAGCCCGATCGACGCCAGGAGGTGCTCGAGACGCTCGACGTCGCCCGCCGCCTCGCGATCGTGAACGAGGAGGCGGTCGAGCTCTTCGCACGGCTCGTGCGTGATCCCGACGGTCACGATTTCGCGCACTGATCCGCCGCGCCCCGCAGCCAACGTCCGCGCGCTCAACGCTCGTCGTTCTGGTTCGCCTCGAGCTCGCGCATCGCCTGCTCGATCACGGGCCACCGGATGCCTGCGGCAGCGACCGCAGCGGGCGCACCGGTCGCGCGCCCTGCGTCGTGTCGGCGTTCGCGCTCGCGCCGGTCGTCGGGCCCACGCGCTCGTCGCCCGACGACACGGCGCGCACCCGACCCTCGCGAGACGCGCCATGCGGCGGGCGCAGCGCTCGACCGCCGCACGATCGGTCGCGGGGCGGAGGTCGTCGCGCCGACGTCGGTCGTGCTCGCGGACGCCTGCTCCACCTCGCGTCGAGTCACGTGCGGGGTCGGGGTCGTCACGTGGCGCGCGAGCCACACGAACGCGACCGCCGCCACGACGAGCACCACGGCGCCGCCGTCGATCCTCCGAAGGTGCCTCGCGAAGCCCGCGTCCGCGAGCGCGCCTCCCGAGCCGTCCGCACGCGCCCCGACCGCCGCCGCCGGGCCACCGAAGGGCCACGAGGTCGCCGCACGGGTGGCCGCGTCGCGCGCCGCAGCTCGGTGGCACGCACGATCGAGCTCGTGTCTCGCGCGGCGCGCGGGATCGAGCAACACTGCCGCCGCGGCATTGATTCGCTTCGTGCGCTCCTCCGCGCGCGCACGGTCCGGCGGCGCCACGCGGTCGGGGTGGTGCAGCAGCACGAGCCGCCGGTAAGCGCGGCGCACCTCGAGCACCGACGCGGCCGGGCTCACGCCGAGGATCACGTACGGATCCCAACCCGCGTCGTATCGATCGGCGGCCATGCTCATCCGTCCCGCGTACGCGACTGCCGACGCCTCGCGCGCCGACCCGCTCGACGTCGGACACACGACGCGAGCGGGAGTTCCCATCGATCGCGCTCCCGTGACTCGGTCGCGCGGGCCCCCCACGGCAGCGGGGCGAACGCGGGACCGAGCGCGCGCGCCTCGCGATGCCGGCGTTGCTTCTCGTGCAGCCTCTCGCCCACGAACACCGCCACGCACGCGAGGACCATCCCCGCGACGACGTCGATCAGCCAGTGCCAGCGCAAGTACATCGTGGCAATCACGATCTGGCTCGTGGCGAACGCGAGGGGCAGCCACGCGCGCGCGAGCACCGAAGACTCGCGTCGATGCCGGAACGCGAAGAGCGCGATGAACGCGGGCGCAGCCGTGTGCAGGCTCGGGAAGATGTCCTTCTGTGCGCCGGCGGCATCCACGATCGCGCGGACCGAGCTCCAGAACGCACCGCCCTCGAGCGGCACGTGCAGCTCATCCGCGAGATGCCGGTACGGACCGTGGCCGGGCACCACCATGTAGAGCAGATGCGCGGTGCAGTAGACCACGAGCATGCCCGACGAGAAGCGCCCGAACGCGGCGTCGTCGGATACACCGCAGACGAACGCCAGCACCGAGACCGCGACGATCGGGAAGTACGACCAGTAGAAGAAGGCGAACCACTCGGTCAGCCACGGCCGCACGAACGGCTGCCAGTCCACCGCGGGCTCGATCCCGAACACCGCCCGATCGAACGCCAGTAGCTCGGCGTCGAACGACGCCGAACGCACGGCAGGCAAGATCCCGCGGAGCTGCAGGTACGACAGGACGATCGGAGCGAACACCAGCGCTCGGTGCAGCAGCGCCAGGCCGCCTCCGCTGCGTGCGGCGCCCGTCCGACCGACGGCGATCCCGACGAACAGGACCAGCGCGTCCGCCGCCACGCCGGCGAGCTCTCGTTGCCAGCCGGCGCCTCGCGCGACGATCAACGCGCCTGCGAGGATGGCCAAGTAGGCGGCGACGATGAGCTCCTGGTAGGCGATCTCCTCGCGGACCGTCCTCACGCGCGCGCCGACACGCGCGACGACGGCTGCGGCGAGACGGGTCACGGCGCGCCTGGGTGGCAGCGCTGCGCCAACCACGCGACGATCAGAAAAGCGCCGACGAACAGCACGCCACGACGCAACGCGGCCGTCCACGGTGACGCTCGCCCGATCGACGCCCGCGCCGCGCGCCATGTCCGCCTCACGTGGCACCGCCGCTGCGCGTGGCCGCCCACAAGCCGGACGTGACCAGCTCGATCCCCGAACGGAGGTGACGCCGATAGGTCCCGAACGGAAGACCCAGCGCATCGGCGGCCTGCTCCTGCGTGCCGCTCGGCTCCAGGTACGTGCGCCGCAGGGCGCGATACGGCTTGTCGCCGCGTCGCGAGCGGCCGACGTCCTCGGCAACGCGGGTGATCCGTCGCTGCAGCTCCGCGACCCGATCGAGCCCGGTGACGAACGGTGGGACCAGCGAGGTCAGCAGCAGAGGAGACGTCTCGAGCGCCGCGCGATTGTGGAGCCCGCGCAACGCGTCGCGGACGGCCGCCGCGAAGCGCGCACGGTCGAGCGGTGCACCGCCGCCACCGAGCGCGATCGACCGGCGGCTCCCGGCGTCGGGCGGGTCGACCGTCGAGAGGAGCAGCGCGAGCGGAGGCGCGCTCGAACCGACCTCGACGCGGACCGCGTCGCCCAGACCGCACGCTGGCGAAGCCGGGTGGCTGCCCGCGATCGACGCGAGGCGTGACGCCCACTCGTGATCGTCGTGGATCACGAGCAGGCTCGAGCGCGTCGTCGGCTCGCTCAGGATCCGGATGACGAGCTCCGTCAACAGCGCTGCCCGCGCCGGCGGGTAGGAGGCCGTTCCCCAGCAGCGCAGGACGATCTCGTCTCCCGGTCCCGTCGCCCGATTCGCGGCGGCGCCGGCGCGCACGTCGCCGTGCTCGTCCTCGACCAGCAGGACGTCCGCGTCCGCGTCGAGGTCGGCGATCGGTGGCCCGTTGCGCAGCTCGGTGGACTTGCCCCGTCGGACTGTGGCGGGTCGCACGGGATTGCCCGTGGTGACGTGCGCGTACGCGCGCACGAGTCGTTCGGGATCGCGCACCCTGCTCGGTCGCAGGCGCGCTTCGTAGTGCCGCCGGACGCGCCGCTCGACGGTCGCGGCGCCGTCCGGATCGCGCCACCGCAGCTCCGCGAGCAGAGCGGATCGGAAGGGCTCGCACACCGAGAGCCCGAGCGGCGTCGTCTCGGTCAGCGAGCTGCGGCGCAGCCACTCGAAGAGCTCGAAGCCGTCGGGCCGGCGCAACGCGGAGGCGAGCACCCGCTGATCGAGCCGTCCCGCGATCGCGCAGACCTCGAGCGCGGAGCGCCGTTCGCGCGACGTCACCTCGTCGAGGACGAGCTCGAGAAACCGGCACGCCAGCCACGGTGGGATCCCCGATGCCCAGTCGGTGAGCGCAGCCGCTCGAGAGGCCGGATCGGCCGCAACCGCCAGGAACAGCGGATGCCCGTGAGCGTGTGCGAGCACCGAGCCGATCACGTCGGCGGCGACCCCGCGCGACGCGAGCAGCTCCGTCGCGTCGGATGGCGTCAGCGCGCCCAGCGGCTCCGCGTGGAGCTCGGCGCCGAATGGCGGAGCGTGGAGCCACTGACACGGCGGCTCGCGTCGTCCGGCGCCGAGGACCAGGGCGCCCGCGTCGTCTCGCAGCCGCTCGGCCGAGCCCTCGGGATCCAGGTCGTCGGCATCGTCCACGACGACGACGGGCGAGGCGCAGCGTGCGAGCTCGCTCGCGAGCTGGCGGAGCAGCGCGCTCTTGCCGATCCCCGGCGGTCCCCAGAAATAGAGGAACCGCGTCACGGATCGATGCTCCGTCGCGAGAGCGCGCGCGAGGTCGCGCTCCCTCAGCCGTCCCACGATCGATGGAGGCCGGCTGGTGAGCGCCAATCGCTCCGTTCCCGCGCCGCCGATCTCGGCCGACATCTGACCCATGGACGGACCCCTCCGGCGAGCCGCGTCGGGTGCGGTCGTTCCGTCCGCACGAGCAGCTCGTCACGGCCCCGATCCGCTTCGCTCGATGCGGCCGGCCGGCCGGTCAGTACGAATGCAACAGCGCGGCCACCGAGCAGACCTCGACGCGAGGGTCGGGCAACCGGTCGAGCGCGGGAGCGATCGCACCTCCGTCCAACGACGGTGCGGTCGAGCGAACGCAGTCGGACGCTTCGGACGGATGATCGTTTCGCGCCGGCGCGTCGGTCGAACGGCGGTCGACCGACCTCGCACGCCGGCCGCGACGCCGCGTCGCCGGACCGCCCCGCGCGGGCCATCGTGCGGTGCTCACGCCGGCCGTCGGCTTGTGCACCGACGTGCAGCGCTCTTCACTCGTGTGCCGCGAGCGGACCGCGAACCGATCACACGATCTGCCGTCGAGGAGACCGCGTCGCGCCGCGCGCCCCCGCTCGCAGCTCTCCGGTCCGAAGGTAGCGCCGCGCAGCCCGGCGCATCGCGCTCGCCTGGGCGTCGGTGAGCCGCGAGACCGGGAGCACGCGCAGGTAGCTCATCAGGTTCCCGATGACGTCCGAGTGCCCGCGATGCCCGAGGAAGTGACCGATCTCGTGCGCGAGCGTGTCGCGCCAGCACTCGCGCGCGACGATGACGTATTGCCTGCCGCGTGCGCGCCAGTGGCGGCCGCCGATCGCGTCGTCGGGGTCGGCCGCGTCGCCCAGGTGCTCGACGACGAACGCATTGATCACTCCGCGCTCGGCCTCGCGCGCGAGCGCGTCTCGGTCGGCGGTCGAGCGCACGACCGCGGGTCTGAGAAGAGCGCGCCGTCCTGCGCGCACGAACGCGAGACCGTGCGGGTGGTACACGCGGTTGGCCATCTCGACCTGCGCGTCGATCCACGCGTCGTCGACGATGGCTCGCCCTTCGATCCGACCGACCACGAACGTGATCGGCAACGCAGGCAGCGGTCGCACGGCCGAGCTCGGAGTCGGCACGCACGTCACGAGCAGCACCGCGAGCCCGACCCCTACCAGACACCCGCGCGAGCTCCGGCCCACGCTCAATCCTCGCATGCGAGCGAGCGGACGAAGATGTGGGCGCTGCCCGAACGCGTGTCGCGGAAAGCGATCCACGGATCACCCTGCACGCGCGTGAGCCACGCGCCTTGTGAAAGACCGCCCGCGTTGGTGACCTGCTGCTCGGCGGTGACCCGCGCGCCCGTCTCGTCGACCTCGCAGGCGTAGAGCTCGCTGGCGCCGGTGGTCGCGCCGCGCGCGTCCTCCCAGACCAACGTGTACCGGCCGGCGGTCGCGGCGGGAATCAGCGCCGGGCCGCGCGACGCACGCGTCGCCGTCGTGAGCCTCTGCTCGACCCCGAGCGTTCCGCTCGCCGATCGGCTGCGCGCGTAGAGCTCGGTGTCCGGAGCGCCGTCGCGGTCGTCGGCCCACACGAAGACCGCGGCGCCGTCGGGCGCGACGCCCACGCCCACGCCCACTGCGCGCCCAGACGAGGCGCTGATCTGCGCCGCCGCCGCGCCCGGCGTGGCCCCGGTGTCGATGGGCCGTGCCCAGATCGCCGCGCGGTCGCCGCTCTCTGGGCCCGACTGGACCCATGCCGCCCACGCCCGCTCGCCGTTGGCCGCAACGCGCGGATCGGTCGCGCTCCGCATCGGCGGCGACAGCTCCTGCGCCGGCGCGCGCGCGCGACCGTCGAGCCCGAACGCTCCGGCCCAGACCACACGCTGCCCCGCCACCGTGCCCGACGAGTCCTCCCAGACGACGAGCATCGCGTCGCCCGCGCGCGTCGCCCAGCTGGAGAGCGTGCTGCCCGGCGAGTCCACGATCGTGACGGGCGCTGCGCCGAACGCGCCCGCCGCGCTCACCGTGCGCGCGAGCACTTGATGCCCCTGGCTCCACACCACGAGCGCCCCGCCGTCGTCGTCCGCGAGCGCGACCGGACGCGACGCGGTCGCGCCCACCGGAGACACGCGCGCATCGACGCTGCCCGCCACCGCCGAGCCGTCGGGCGCCACGAGCTTCGCGTAGACCGCGGGCGCCCCACCGTCGCGCAAGTCGACCCACGCGACGAGCACGTTGTCGCCGACCGCCACCGCGCTCGCTTGCGATCGATCGCGCATCGCCGTGGTGATCGCGGCATCGGCCCCTCCGCGTAGCGCGCCGACGTCTCCGTCGCAGTCGCGGTCCTCGCCCACGACACACGCCGCGCTCGTGCCTGGGTGCACTTCGGGATCGCCGTCGTCGCAGTCGCTCGCGAGCAACCCGCCGGGCTCGCAGGCCGCGCCGATCGCAGCGAAGCCGTCGCCGTCCTCGTCGTCACCGGCGGGCAGCACGCCGTCGCAGTCGCTGTCGCGTCCGTCGCAGACCTCGGGCGCGCTCGGGTGCACCGACGCCGAGCCGTCGTCGCAGTCGGTCGTCGGAAGCACGCCGCCACGACACTCGGGCACGTCGGCCGCGTACCCATCGTCGTCCGCGTCGTCCCACGGCGGCCTCGAGCCATCGCAGTCGTCGTCGATCCCGTTGCACAGCTCCGTCGCACGGGGATGCACCGTCGCCGCCGCGTCGTCGCAGTCGTCGCCTCCGCACGTCGGCGCCAGGTGCCCGTCACCATCGTCGTCCTCGCCCGGCGCGAGCGCTCCGTCGCAGTCGTCGTCGATCCCGTTGCACGCCTCCTCGAGGGTCGGCGCGCGCGCGCCGTCCGCGTCGTCGCAGTCGTCCCCGCAGCGTCGCTCGGCCGCATCGTCCGTGTTGCAACAGCCGATCGCGACGCTGCCGTCGCCGTCGGAGTCCGGCCCGAGCGTGGTGGCGTCGCAGTCCTGGTCGATCTCGTCACACAGCTCCGCGTTGCCGGCGAAGCGCTCCGGATCGCGGTCGTCGCAGTCGGCGCCGCCGCAGCTCGCATCGGTCTCGCCGTCGCCGTCGCGATCGGGGCACTCGCGCTCGCACCGGTCGCCGTCCTCCACGCACGTGTCGCCCATCGCGCACGGCTCGGTGCCGCGGACGCACGCGCGCTGCCCGGACTCGTCGCGGATGCAGCGCTCGATCCCGTTGCAGTAGAAGCCGTCGTCGCATGCGTCGTCGGATGCGCACGACGCGGGGGGCGCGGCCTCGGGCGTCGCATCCGGCGCCGCCGCATCCGGAGCAGCGACCGCCCCGCCGTCGTCGCCGCAAGCGGCCAGGCAAACCGCGCACGACACCGCGACCCACCCGCGCAGATCGAACCATCGAGCCCGCACCCTCCTAGGGTAGGCCAAATCGGCCTTGCCCCGGAGCGGGAACCCTGCTCGTATCTGTTTTCGCGAGCCCGCTCCCCGCTCCGGCCGGCCGGGCGCTCACACCCCGGCACCATGCCCCGACACACCGCTGCGACCGCGGAGATCGAGATAGACGATGCCGAGCTGCTCCGCGCGCTCGCGGGGCCCGGCAACGAGAACCTGCGCGCGATCGAGAGCTCGCTCGGCATC
This sequence comes from Deltaproteobacteria bacterium, assembly GCA_020854145.1. Taxonomy (GTDB): domain Bacteria; phylum Myxococcota_A; class Polyangia; order Polyangiales; family JADZFZ01; genus JADZFZ01. The sequence goes on from JADZFZ010000457.1 coordinate 17,612, forward strand.
GAGACGGGGCAGCGCGGACAGACGATCCACCTCCAAGGCGCGACCGCCGACGTGGCGCTGGCCGAGCGGCTCATCGCCGAGCTCAGCGAGATGGCGCGCCAGGGCACCTTCCTCCGCGGCGGCGACCTCGTGCGCGCCGTGCAGACCCTGCGCGAGCACCCGGAGATCGCGCTTCGCGACGTCTTCAACGACGTCGTCATCGTATCCGCGCGCAAGCGGATGATCACACCCAAAGGCCTCGCGCAGAAGCAGTACATCGAGTCCATCCGCCATCACGACATCGTGTTCGGCATCGGTCCGGCGGGCACCGGCAAGACGTACCTCGCGATGGCGATGGCCGTGGCGGATCTGGTCGGCCGCCGCGTCAAGCGCATCATCCTGACGCGGCCGGCGGTGGAGGCCGGTGAGAAGCTCGGGTTCTTGCCCGGCGATCTCGCAGAGAAGGTGAACCCGTACCTGCGTCCTCTCTACGATGCGCTGCACGACATGATGGACCTCGACAAGGCCCAGGCGATGATCCAGCGCGGCCAGATCGAGGTGGCTCCGCTCGCGTTCATGCGCGGTCGCACCCTCAACGACTCCTTCGTCATCCTCGACGAGGCGCAGAACACCACGCCCGAGCAGATGAAGATGTTCCTGACGCGGCTCGGCTACGACTCGAAGACCGTCATCACCGGCGACATCACCCAGGTCGACCTACCCGAGGGCAAACGCTCCGGCCTCGCCGAGGCGATGTCCCTGCTCCGCGACGTGGACGGGATCCGGTTCTGCTTCTTCGAGCACGTCGACGTCGTGCGCAACCCGCTGGTCGCGCGGATCATCCAGCGATACGACGCGCGCGACGCGGCCCTCGAGCAGAAGCGGCAGCAGCGCGAGCAGGAGCAGCGCGAGCACGAAGACTTCGAGCGAGCGCGCCGGGAGCGCGAGCGCGCAGACTGGGAGCGCGACCAGCGCAACGGACGAGATCGCGAATGAACGAGGGCGCCGAGCGGAGGGGCGGCGCTCGCAGGCTGGCGTCGGTGCTTCGAGCGCTGGAGATCGACCCTCGTTTCTCTTCCTACGTCGTGCACGAGACGAGCGACGAGATCGTGGAGGTGCGTCGCGGCGACGACGCCGTCGCGCTCGTGCACGTCGACTCGGCGCGCGCACGACCCGAGCTGCTCGCCCCGCTCTTCGAACGCGCGGCGACGGGTGCGCTGGTCGTCATCGTCGTCGGAGAGGCCGACGCCGGCGAGCTCGACGCGTGGCTCAATCGCGGCGTCTTCACCGTCGTCGCCGATCCGGTCGAGCCGACCCAGCTCTCGCTCGCGCTCCGCAACGGTCTCGACCACGTCGAGCTGCGGGCGCGCGCCGAGAGCCGCGGCCGATGGGTTCGACGATATCGCTACGAGCTCGGCGAGCTCATCGAGATCGCCCGCGCCATCACGCGCGAGCGCGACCTCGATCGACTGCTCGGCCTGATCCTCGAGAAGAGCCGCTTCATCACGGGCTCCGACGCCGGGAGCATCTACGTCGTGGAGGGCCCGCTCGGCGACGTCTCGCGCCAGCGCCTGCAGTTCAAGCTCTCCCAGAACGAGTCGCGGGAGTTCGTCTCGCGCGAGTTCACGATGCCCATCACGACGCGCTCGGTCGCGGGCGCGGCCGTGCTCTCGCGCAGCTTCATCAACATCCCCGACGTGTACGCGATCCCGCCGGACGCCTCTTACGGCTTCGACCGCACCTACGACGAGAAGAGCGGCTACCGAACGCGCAGCATGTTGACCGTCCCCATGGTGAGCGCCGAAGGCGACGTCATCGGCGTCATCCAGCTCATCAACAAGAAGCGCGATCCGTCGCGTCGCCTCATGGCCGCGGACGACTTCGAGCACGAGGTCGTCGCGTACGACGAACGGAGCGAGGAGCTGCTCGCGACGCTCGCGGCGCAAGCGGGCATCGCGCTCGAGAACGCGCTGCTCTACGGCGAGATCCGCGGCATCTTCGAAGGCTTCGTGCGCGCGAGCATCGAGGCCATCGAGCAGCGCGATCCGACCACGAGCGGCCACTCCGTACGCGTCTCGAAGCTCACGTTGCGCCTCGCCGAGGCCACCGACGCGGTCTCGGACGGCTCGCTCGCCGACATCCGGTTCACGCCGCAGCAGCTGCGCGAGCTCGAGTACGCATCGCTCCTGCACGACGTCGGCAAGATCGGCGTGCGCGAGCAGGTCCTCGTCAAGGCCAAGAAGCTCTACCCGCACCAGCTCGAGGCCATCTCGGCGCGCCTCGCGGCCGCGCGTCAGTCACTCGAGGTCCGCACCCTGCACGAGCGGCTGGCGATCATGGCCAGGGGCGGCTCCCACGACGAGCTCGTCGCCGTCGACGTCGAGCTCGCCCGCAAGCGCGCGGAGCTCGAGGACGCGTGGCGGATCATCGTCACCGCGAACGAGCCGACCGTGCTGCGCGAGGGCGACTTCGCGCGGGTGACCGACCTCGCACGCATGGTCTACGTGGACACGGACGGCGAGTCGCGTTGGCTGCTCTCGCCGCAGGAGGCGGAGGCGCTGCAGATCACGCGCGGGTCGCTCACCTCGACCGAGCTCGAGGAGATCCGCCGACACGTCATCAACTCCCATGCGTTTCTCGCGCGCATCGCGTGGGGCAAGAACTTCGCGCGCGTCCCGGAGATCGCGGGCGCTCACCACGAGATGCTCAACGGCACGGGCTACCCGCGCGGCCTCAAGGGCGACGAGATCCCGATCCAGTCGCGCATCATGACGATCGCCGACATCTTCGACGCGCTCACCGCGTCGGATCGCCCTTACAAGAAGGCCGTCCCGGTCCCGCGCGCGCTCGACATCCTCCACGACGAGGCTCGCTCGGGACGCCTCGACACGCGCCTGCTCGCGCTCTTCGTCGAGGCGCGCGTCTACGAAGTGGTCGTCCCACACGAGTAGCCGCCCGTCGTCCCCGAGCCGGCTGTGGCCGATGTCGAGCGCACGCGGAGACTTCGTGCACATCACCGTATCGAACTGGCGGGGGCTCGTACGCCGGCCCCCGCGGCCCCGGGCTGGTAGGAGGCCACGTACGAGCGTGACTCCGCCGACGCCCACCCCGGAAGAGCGCGGCGTCAGGCGGCTTGGGCCACCGTGTCCACGCGCTCGAGCGAGGCCTTCAGCTTCGTGCGCACGCGCTGCTCGAGCTGACGCACGCGCTCTTTGCTCACGCCGAGCTCGTCGCCCAGCTGCTCGAGCGTGATCGGGTCGTCGGCGAGGATGCGCGCGTCGAGGATGCGGCGCTCCCGCGGAGCGAGCTGCGACAGCGCGCCGGCCACGGCGGCCTCCATCCGCATCGTGTGCTCCTGCTGCTCCGCGAGGTCTTCGGGGCTCGGCGCCTCGGCCGCCAACAGATCGACGCCCGCCGGCTTGCCGTCGAAGGTCGCGTCGAGCGACACGTCGTTCGCCTGCAGCAGCGGCCAGAGCTTCTCGCAGCGCGCGCGCGGCATCCCGCTCACCTCGATGAGCTCGTCGACCGATCGCACGCTGGTCGCGCGGTACGCACGAAGGGCCTTTCTTTCGGCTCGCGTCGTGCCGAGCCGGACGATGCGATAGCCGCGCACCACGTAGGCGCGAATCTCTGCGCGAATCCAATAGACCGCGTACGTGATCAGACGGCAGTTCTTCGAGGGATCGAACTTCTCCGCTGCTCGGAGCAGGCCGAGGTTGCCTTGTTGGATCAGGTCCTCGAGCGGCACGCCCCACCTGCGGTACTTCATCGCGACGCGGATCACGAACGGCAGGTTGGCTTCGACGAGACGTCTGCCGGAGGCTTCGTCGCCTTCGCGCCACTGCGCGGCGAGCCGTCGCTCCGTCTCCGCATCGAGCGGCGCGATGCCGCGGAGCGAAACGCAATAGCGGTCGACGAGGCTAGAGACGTCGTGCTGCATGGGTGGCTCCGGGCTCGGGTGAGTTCGACCCGCGTGGGTGCGCGCGGGCGTCGGGCCGACGTTCAGCAGTGGCCGTGCCACGACGACTGTGCTGGATCGCACGCGACATCGCGCGGGAGCATCGGCGCGGCGTTGTCGCGCTCCGGCCATCTCGCCGCGGCAAAACGCCGCGCGGCCGTACCCCTCGATGCGTAGTTCGCAGGCCGAAGAGGTTGTGGGACTATCGCGCGCCCTCTCGATGGGGCGGCACCTCCGGAGGAACGATGCAGATGACGAATCGGCTGTGGTGGACGGTGGGTCTGACGTTCGCGCTCGCGGCGTGTGGAGGAGGAGGAGGCGCCGACGACGGCAGCGGCGGCGACGGCACCTCCGGCGGCGAGTACTCGGACACCATCGCGCCCACCGCGGACGCGTCTCGCGGCCAGCAACGGTTCGACGCCGTCTGCGGCGCTTGTCATCCCGGCGGCGACAGCGATGTGGGACCGCGCATCCGCGATCTCGGCTGGTCGGTCTCGCGCATGCGCCGCCAGATCCGCGA
>JADZFZ010000458.1 GCA_020854145.1 Deltaproteobacteria bacterium
CCGCGAGGCCCGGCATGCCGGGTCTGGCGCCCAATCGAATGAAGGACTCCGCACGGTAGACGCCGCGCGAGCGACCCGCGGCGAGGTCCGTCAGGCACTCGCTCCACACGCGCTCGGCCTCGCCCACCACGATGGCGTCGGCGTGCGCGAGGGACTTCTCGTGGGGTGCCAAGGAGACCCACGGCCCGCCGAGCACGACCTTCTTGCCGCGCGCGCGAAAGGCGTCGGCCAGGTCGTACGCGCGCGCAATCTGCGGCCCCATCGCGCCGATTCCCACGACGTCGCACGGGTGGTCGAGATCGACGTCGCCGATCAGCTCGTCGACCAGATCGACCTGCCAGCCGCGCGGCGCGAGCGCCTTGAGCACGGGCATGGTGAGCCCGCTCGTCCAATACCGAGTCGTCTTGACCAGGCAGCCGCTCGCGAGATGGTGCGACGGCGACACGAGATAGAGGCGCGGCATGGGCGAAGGCGCTTATCGCATGCCGCGCATCGCAGTCAAAGGGCAACGGGCCCCCTCGCCCGGTCGGGGAGAGGCCGAGGCGAGGGGCGGTCAGCTCCCCGCGCACATCGTGATGCCGTCGCACATCCCGACCGACGATCGGTCGGTGGGATAGTTCTCGCAGCAGCCGCCGGCCTCGAGACAGCAGCTGAGCGAGTACGTCAGACCGGCGCAATCGCCGGGACGGTCGTCGGTCTCCACGCACGCGCCCCATCGGCTGTCGGGCCCGCAGTCCTGCCGTCCCCAGTGGCAGTACATCGGGTCGTCGCACCAGCGGAACGTGCCAGGCGTGCAGGTCTGGCAATCGGTGTCGGAGCAGTCCGTGCTGCGGTCGCAGTCTTCGTCGTGCCGGTCGCTGCACTCCGTCTCGCGCGGCGCGCAGCCGCACTGGCCGGGCGTGCGGCAATCGGGATCGTCACAATCGATGCGGCCGTCACAGTCGTTGTCGCGCGAGTCGCCGCAGAGGATCTCGAGGAAGAACGGGAACTCGGGGACGCAGCCGGGGGGCGGGGGAGGCGCCGCGCACGCGTCGGCGCACCCGTCGTCGCTGCAATCGGTCAAGCCGTCGCAGTCGTCGTCGATCCCGTTGCTGCAATTCTCGCCGAACTCGCTCGGCACGCACCCGGAGCACGTCGGGCTCGACGCGCACTCGGGATCGGAGCAATCGACCAGGCCGTCACAATCCTCGTCGAGGCCGTCGTTGCACTGCTCGCCGAACTCGGAGCCGAGGCACATGTCGGTGCCCGGGTCGGAGCCGTCACAATCCTGATCGATGCCGTCACCCGGGATCTCGGCCGTCGGCGTTCCGACGCCCGTGCACGGTCCCCAGACGTAGAACTCGCCGGCCTCGACGCACGACTGCTGGCCGTCGCGACAGGCGCCGACGTTGCGACGCGTGGTCGTGCCGGTCCAGCACGCCTGCGTGGCGCCGATCGACGGGCAGCCGCAGGCCTCGTCGACGAGCCCGTCGCCGTCGTTGTCGACCTGGTCGCACGGCTCGCCCATTCCGGGAGGCGCGGGAGGTGGCGGCGGAGTGCCCGTGCCGGTGTCGCCTCCGCCGGATCCGTCGGGCCCTCCGGGGCCGCCGTCCATCGTGCCGGTCGGTCCCGTGTCGCGCCAGGTGGGCCCGCCCATCCCGCCGGGTCCTCCGTCCGCGGAGCACGACGCCAACACACCGAAGATCCCCAAAGCACAAAGACGACGCATGGCCTCCTCCAGAACTGCCGGCCGGCCCGACACGCTCGCTCGCTCGCGATCGGAAGAGTCCGGGATCTCCGGCGCAATTGCGGTGAGGACCGTCACGCGCCGACTCGATCCTGATAGAGTGCGCGCGCCACACACATCGATTCCGGGTGAGCCGGCAACGGAGAATGAGTCCACACCCTCCGGGTGAAGGTTGGAGGCGGAGATGAAGGTCGGAGTGCTCACGTCGGGGGGAGATGCGCCGGGCATGAATGCCGCGCTCTGGACCATCGCCAAGATGGGAGCCGGGCGCGGCGTGCCCATCGTCGGCATCTTGCGAGGCTACGAAGGGCTGCTCCGCGGCGAGACGCGTCCGCTCGGTCTGACCGACGTCGATGGGATCTCGCGATTCGGCGGAACGCTCCTCGGCAGCGCGCGCAGCGCCGAGTTCGCGACCGCCGAAGGACGAAAGCGCGCGGCCGAGCAGATTCGTGCGCTCGGGCTCGACGCGCTGATCGTCATCGGCGGCAACGGGTCGCTCACGGGCGCGCACCTGCTCGCGAAGGAGACGCCCTGTCGGATCGTCGGGATCCCGGCGTCCATCGACAACGACGTCGGACACTGCGGGATGGCCATCGGGGTCGACACCGCGGTCAACACGATCGTCGAAGCCTGCGACCGGATCTCGGACACCGCGCAGGCGCATCACCGCGCGTTCATCGTCGAGGTGATGGGCCGCCGCTGCGGCTATCTCGCGATGCGCTCCGGGCTGGCATCCGAGGCGGACGCGATCCTCTACGCGGAGCGCGACATCGGCGAGGACGAGCTCGTCGCCAAGCTCCGCGACGTGATTCGTCGTGCGTTCGCGCCCGAGCGCGGGAAACGTCGCGTGCTGATCGTCAAAGCCGAAGGCGTGAAGGTGCCGACGCACGTGCTGCGGCAGCGATTGCAGAAGCACCTCGACGAGGA
>JADZFZ010000459.1 GCA_020854145.1 Deltaproteobacteria bacterium
GAGCCGAACCCGTAGACCGTCAGCCCGAAGGGCATCGACGACGTGACGGTGTGCACGCCGCCCGAGATGGCGACGCGCGCCGCGGACATGCCCGTCCCGCCGATGGGCGCGAAGCCCGACACGGGCGTGCCGTCGAGCAGCACGCTCTGCCCATCGGGCGCGGTGATGTTCGCGAAGCTCATCTCGTAGGTGAGCGGCGCGAGGAAGGTGTACTCCGTGCGGAACTGCTCCGTCGGGATGCCGAGCGAGATGGACGGATCTCCGACGCCCATCATCCCGCTCGACCCGATGCCCGCGTAGTCCTGGCCCACGAGGAACTGCACGACGAGCAGCGCTTCGCTTCCCTGGATGCGGATGGGGTCGCGCGTCTCGAGCTCGACGATGTCGCCGCGGTTCATCGTCCGCGGCGCCATCACCGGCGGATCGAAGGTGACGTTGTTCCCGTCGTGGCCCGAGATGACGCGCACCAGGTTGGGCTCGCCGCGGATCGGCTGCGTCGTGGAGAGCAGCACGTCCTTGCCCCACGCCTCGAGCGGGAAGATGGCCTCCTCGAGGTGGTCGCACGCCCAACGATTGAAGGGGACGAACGCGCATCCGTGACCGGAGATGACCGAGACGCGTCCGGTCGCCTGGATCTCCGTGCCGGTGAGGTCGTAGTCGCGTCCCGTGTCGCAGTAGTGAGCGACGGTGAGCGGGTCGAGCATGTCGGTGCCGCGACGGTTGCAGCTCGGCGCAGCGCCGGTGAGGATCTGCAGGACGTCGCCGCGCGCCATCGTGAAGGTGCCCGTGTCGCCCGGACGGAACGCGGTCACCTGGCCGTCTCCGGAAGCGAGCACGTGCGCGCGGAAGCGAATGGTCACGGTCGAGTCCTCGACCGCGATCACCGAGAAGAATCCAGGGCTCTGCGGCGAGAGCTGCGTGTCGCCGAAGAGCGGATCCTCCACCTCGATCATCTGCGACCCGTAGGATGCGACGATGTAGTTGCCCGTCAGCACGTGCGTCGGCAGCAGCAGCGACGCGTCGTTGGTGTACGAGAAGCACTGGCCGTCGAAGCCGTCGAGCCCCGCGGCCGTCTCGCCCGCGCAATCGCGCGCCAGCCGGTACTCGAGCGCGTTGAACTGGTAGACGGTGACGGGCACCGTGGATACGAGGTGGTACGCGCCGCCGCGGACGAGCGCGGAGCTCGAGCCGAGCTCGTTGCCTTTGAGCTCCGCGACGGAGGCGAGCGGGATGGTCTCGAGGCCGCCCGGAGGCACGACGACGTCGGCGACCATCGTGCCGCCGCGATCCACGGTGACGCGCGCGTCCACGGCCTGCGGGTTCGCGACCGCGACGGCGAACTCGAACTCGGGCGGCAGGCTCGGGTTCAAGACGGTCGCAGGCCAGTACTCGCAGCCGATGTACGACTGGCTCTCGGCCGCCGACCTGCAGAGGTTCGTGCACTGCCCGGTCGAGGCGTTGCAGCTCTCGCCCGCCGAGGCGTCGCACTCGGGGCCCGGATCGAACCCGCTGCCGTCGGCGCGGCAGACCTGCGTGGTGTTGCCCGAGCACGAGCCGCGGTTGGGCTCGCACACGCGACAGCCGAGACCCGATGCGCACGTGAGGCCCATCGCGCCGCAGTCGCGCTGCGCGCCGAAGGTCCCGTCGGCGTTGCACTGCGTCTCGAGCAGCCCGAGGCACACGACGCCCGTCGCTGCGCTGCACGAGGGACCGCCGCCTCCGTCGGGCCGCGGCATCGCGCCGTCCGAGAAGCGGAACCGATCGTTGTTCTCCGCCGAGCACGCGGCTGCGGCGAAGAGGACGAGCACCAAACTCACGAAGCCAAGACGACGCGCCATCGAAGAACCCCCGAGCGAGCTGCGGGAAACGACGCGGGAAGCCTGACACGGCGGACGGACACCGGGCAGTCGGCGTGTGACGTGGCGAGCTGTGCGGCCCCGACAGGACGAGTTGACGTATCTTCCCCCGCTGTCCCGGCCCCGAGTGAACGACGCTCTCGCAGCCCACGACCGGCGACCACGCTTCGCGACCGTCGCGCTGATCGTCGCGATCGTCGCCATCTCCTTCGCGGCAATCTTCTTCAAGAAGGCGGCTCCCACGAACCCGCTCGTCGCGTCCGGGATCCGCCTCGCGCTCGCGACGCTCCTGCTCTCGCCGGCTCTGGCGCGTGCACGCCGGGCGGGCCGCCTCGATGGGCGCGTTCTGCGATTCGCCGGGCTCGCGGGGATGTTCTACGCGCTGCACTTCGGTTCGTGGGTCACCTCGCTCACGCTCACGTCGGTCGCGGCTTCGGTGACGCTCGTGACCGCGACGCCGCTGCTGCTCGCGCTGCTCGGGCTCGTCACCGGACGCGACAGGCCCGACGGTCGGCTGTGGATCGCGCTCGCGATGTCGGTCGTGGGCGTCACGGTCATCGGCTGGCACGACCTCGGCCTGTCGCGCGACGCGCTCGTCGGCGACGGGCTCGCGTTCCTCGGGGCCATCGCGATGGCGGGATACTTCGCGCTCGCACGCCGGGTCGGGCCCGACCTCGATCCGCTCGCGTTCGGTGGCGTCGCCGCCGGCGTGGGTGCGGTCTGCCTGCTCGGGACGGCGGCGGTCACGGGCGTCTCCCTGGTGCCCGCGTCGTGGGAGTCCTTCGGGTTCATCGTGCTCTGCACGTTGGTACCGCAGCTCGTCGGGCACACGTTGCTCACGTGGTCGCTGCGACACTCGCGCCCGATGGTCGTAGGGCTCGCGACGGTCGGCGAGCCGGTCGGCGCGTCGGCGCTCGGCTGGCTCTGGCTCGGCGAGCGCGTCGCGCCGATCGTCGCGCTCGGAAGCGTGATCACGCTGCTCGGCGTCGCGCTCGCGGTGACGGAACGGCGCAAGCCGGAGGCGCCTCGGTGAGCCGCATGGGCGCGCGCCACGCACGGGACCGACGCCGCTCGTGCAGACGGCGAGGGCTGCCCGCCGCCGCGGTCCTCTTCGTCGTGGGCACCGTCGGCTGCGGACGCACGCAGGCCGCGAACCTCTGCCGTCCCCGACCGCCGGACGTCGGGACGACGTCGTCGAGCACCGACCCGTTCGTGCACGCGCAACCCATCCCTCGCGGCACGCCGACCCTCGCGCCCGACGAGGGTCGCGGCCCGCCGGTCTGGGCCTGCGTCCACGGAACGCCGGAGGTGCGTGGGCTCTACGCGATCGGCGGCGACATCCCGTGCCTCGCGGCGATCGGCGACGTGCGACGTGGCCCCGACCCCGACGGGGACGCCGAGGTCTGCCCGCCCTGGCTCCACGCGAACCAGACGGCCCTCTTCAGCTGGGAGCGCACGAGGGCGATGCGCGAGCAGGGGCACGACGACGCGTGCTGCTACGAGACGCGCGTCTACCTCTACGTGTCGCGCTGACGGCGACTCGCGTGCGGGCGCAGGTCGCCGAGGTGCTACCTTCGCGCGGCTCATGCGCGAGATTCGAGTCGGTCTCCTCGGTTGCGGAATCGTCGGCGGAGGCGTGCTCCGTCTGCTCGAGCTGCACCAGAAGAGCATCGAGGCCCGCCTCGGCGGCCGCATCGTCATCAAGTCGGTCGTCGCGCGCGACGACGCGAAGGACCGGCCCGCGGAGCTGCCGCGCGAGCTGCTCTCCTTCGACCCCGACGCGCTCCTCGCGCGCGACGACCTCGACGTCATCGTCGAGGTGATCGGCGGAGTCGAGCCCGCGGGGACCTTCGTACGCCGCGCGATCGAGTCGGGCCGCAACGTCGTGACGGCCAACAAGGCGCTGCTCGCGGCGCGCGGGCACGAGCTCATCGAGCTCGCCGAGCAGCGCGGAGTCGACCTCTACTTCGAGGCAGCCGTGGGCGGAGGGATCCCGATCATCCGCACCCTTCGGGAAGCCGTCGCGAGCGACCGCATCGTGTCGGTTCGCGGCATCGTCAACGGCACGAGCAACTACGTGCTGACGCGCATGCGCGACGAGTCGATGGGGTTCGACGACGCCATCGCCGCCGCGCAGAAGGCGGGCTTCGCCGAGGCCGATCCGTCGCTCGACGTCGATGGCGGCGACGCGGCGCACAAGCTCACGATCCTCGCGACGCTGGCGTTCGGCGCGCGCATCGATCCGCGTTCGGTGATGACCGAGAGCATCCGTCCCGTCGGTGCCATCGACATCGCGTTCGCACGGCGCTTCGGGTACGTGGTCAAGCAGCTCGCCATCGCGCGCGACGCGACCGACGACGCGGGCCGCCGCGCGCTCGACCTGCGCGTGCACCCCGCGCTCGTGCGCGACGGAACGGTGCTCGCGAGCATCGGCGGATCGCTCAACGCCATCTATCTCGAAGGCCAGGCGCTCGGCCCGTGCTTGCTCGCGGGGCACGGCGCGGGCGCGTTGCCTACGGCGGTCAGCGTCGTCAGCGACATCATCGACGTCGGTCGCAACCTCCTCGCGGACGCGAGCGGACGCGTTCCGCAGCGCGCCTTCCCGACCGAGGCGCTCGCAGACATCCCCGTGCGCGATCCGGGCGAGCTGATCTTCCGCTATTACCTCCGCTTCACCGCGCACGACCGGCCCGGCGTGCTCGCGCGAATCGCCGGGGTGCTCGGCGCATTCGACGTCTCCATCGAGCAGATGGTCCAGGAAGGTCGCGGCGAGGCCGAGGACCGCCCCGTGGCCGTCGTGATGCTCACGCACCCCGCGCGCGAGCGGGACGTGCGGCGGGCGCTCAAGGAGATCGACGGCCTCGCCTCCATCGCGGAGCCCACGCGCTGGCTGCGGATCGAAGACCGTTAGAACAGGCCCTGTACGCCGGGCGAAATTGGCCCACAATCCTGGGAAGGCCATGGGTAAGGGTCCGGCCACGAGCGAGTGCGCTTCGCCTCTGCGGCTCTCCGTGCCGCCCGACGTCGCGGCCTCGCGGCTGCACCGCGCTCCCTCGCTCGGGGCGAGCGGCGGGGCCTTCCCGATCGACGCCGGGCGCCTCTTCTGGCTCGTGCGGCTTCGCTGGCACGCCGTCTTCGCGATGCTCGTGGCCTCCGGGATCGCCGCGTTCGGTGCGGTGCCGGGGGTCGCGTGGAAGGTCGTGCTCGGCACCGCGGGGGTGCTCGCCGCCTTCAACGTCTGTCTCTGGTGGCGTCACCGGCGGCGCTGCCCGCTCGGCGACACGCGCGGCGTGGTCGCCCACGCCATCGGGGATCTCGTCGCGCTCACCGTCGCGCTCTGGGCGGCCGGCGGTCTCGACGGACCGTTCGTCGCGTTCTACGTCTTCCACGTCGCGCTCGTCGCCATCCTCGCGGGCGCGCGCGCATCGATGCTCACGGCGGTCGCGTCGCTCGCCGCGGCCGGCTTCCTCGCGCTCACCGAGGTCGTGCCCGGGATGCGCATCGGGCGCTGGGATCCCCTGCCGCCGTTCGACGTGCTCGCCGAGGTCACGGCGGTGCTCGTGACGGTCGTGGCCATCGCGTACCTCGTGAACCACTGCGTGCGCGCGTTGCGCGAGCGCGAGACGGCGCTCGCCGCGGCGCGTGATCAAGCGGAGCTCGAGTACCAGCTCCTCTCCGCGACCCTCAACGAGCTCGAAGCGGGGCTCGAGGTGGTCGACCCCGAAGGGCAGATCGTCTGGCGCAACCGGCGGGCCGAGCTGCTCGCGCCGCGCTCCTCGTGCCTCGACGAGCACTGGCGTTGCCCTGGCGAGGGCCGGCCGTGCGAGAAGGATGCGAGCGGCGTGTGCCCGATGCAGGATCCGCGCAGCCGCACCGAGGCAGGACGATGCCGATTCTCCGCGGTGATCGACGGCGAGGAGCGCGTCTACGAGCTGATGTCGTTCCCGCTCGCGGGCACGTCGGGTCAACGCGCGCGCCTGATGAACCTCTACATCGACCGCACGAGCGCGACGTTGGCCGAGCGGCGTCTCCTGCTCGCGGAGCGCCTCGCGAGCCTCGGCCGCGTCGCGCAGGGCGTGGCGCACGAGCTGAACACGCCGCTCTCGACGATCCGCACGCTCGCGGCCGACATTCGCTCGGCGCTCCGCGCGATGCAGGGAGAGGATCCGTCGGCGCGCGATCAGGTGATCGCGGACATCGACGAGTCTGCGTCGATGGTGCAGGACGAGACGCGGCGCCTCGGGCGCATCACGCAGTCCCTGCTCGCGGGCGGCGATCTCGTGCGCGCGCGCATCGACGGCTCCGTTCCGCTCGCGGCCGTGGTCGAGCGGGCGCGTGCCCTCGTGCTCGCGGGCGTACGCGGCGGCCCGAGCGTCGAGGTGCTCGCGGAGATCGACGAGCTCACGGTCACGGCCGATCCCGATCGGCTCACGCAGGTCCTCGTGAACCTGCTGCAGAACGCGGTCGACGCCATTCGCGGGCACAAGCGGGGCGGCAAGGTCGTCATCGCCGCACGCCGCACCGAGCCGCACGTCGAGCTGATCGTCGAGGACGACGGCCCGGGGCTCGACCCGCGCATGGAAGGGCGTCTCTTCGAGCCGTTCGCGACCACGAAGCCGCCCGGGCAGGGGACCGGTCTCGGTCTCTACACGTCGTACATGCTGGTGCAGAACATGGGCGGAGTGCTGGCGCTCGAGCGCCGCGAAGAAGGCGGTACGCGCGCGATCGTGCGGCTGCCTCCGTCGGCCGCGCGACAGGACGC
>JADZFZ010000460.1 GCA_020854145.1 Deltaproteobacteria bacterium
TCGGCAACTGCGATCCCGGCATGAGCGACGCCTGTCCGCCCTACGTCTGCGACGCGGCGAGCGGCATGTGCAACGTCAGCTGCGACGACACCAGCGATTGTATCGCCGGCTACGATTGTGCTCTCGGTGTCTGTCGCCGTGCGCGCGGCCAACCGTGCACGCTCGACACCGAGTGTGCGAGCGGCTTCTGCACGGATGGCATCTGCTGCGAAGCGCGCTGCGACGGCGAGTGCGAGCGCTGCGACGCCTCGGGGCGCATCGGCTTCTGCGACGCCGTGCCCGCCGGCGACGACCCGGACGCCGAGTGTGGCGCCACGGCCTGCGGCACGACCGGAACGTGCAGCGGAGACCGCTCGTGCGCTCGCCACCCGATGGGCGCCACCTGCGGCCCCGCGAGCTGTATGTCGGCGACGATCTCGAATCAGCCCGACGTCTGCAACGCAGGTGAGATGTGCGTGGACTCGGGCACCCGCGATTGCTCGCCGGGCACCTGCGACCCCGCCACGGGATTGTGCCGCACGACCTGCATGACCACCGCCGAGTGCGCGGCGAACCACACCTGCGTCGGCGGCACGTGTCGCAGGAACGATGGTCAGCCCTGCGTCGCCGGCACCGAGTGCGTGAGCAACAACTGTTGCGCGGGCTTCTGCCGCAACGTCACGAACGACATCAACAATTGCGGGGCTTGCGGGACCGCGTGCACCAATGCCCACGGCACCACGTCGTGCTCGGGATCGATGTGCCAGCCCGTGTGCAACCCGAGCACCGCGTGGGGCAATTGTGATGGCAATCGCCCCAATGGTTGCGAGACCGATCTGCAGACGCTCAGCAATTGTGGTGGCTGCGGCGTGGGCTGCTCGCTCCCGAACGCGAGCGAGTCGTGCTCGACGGGCAGCTGCACGATCACCGGTTGCAGCCTCGGCTTCTCCCATTGCGACACCAGCCAGGCCAACGGCTGCGAGGTCAATCACTCGGCCTATACGGGGGGCATGTGCGGCTCGGCCACCGACGTGGGCACCTACGATGGTGATCGCGACTGCGGCTTCATCTGCGGGAGCAACACGGGATGGGATCTGTTCGCCTCGCGGAGTGGAACGACGTCGGCCTGGTTCAAGGCCCGCGTCCGCGAGGACTCCGATTGCCCCGTGAGCATCGAGCACCGCATCCGGCTCGACGTCCCGCCGGACGCCGATTACGACCTCTACGTCTGGCGAAACTGCGGCGCTCCGAGCGCATGGTCGGAGAATCTGACCGGAGTGGACGAGAGCGTGACGATCAACGAAGGCGAGAGCACCGGCAGCGACGACTCGTTCGATTACTGGGTCGAGATCCGGTGGTTCTCGGGCTCGACGTGCACGCAGTGGACGGTCTACTTCGAGGGCCACAATTGCTGAACGCGCCAGCGTGTCGGGCCGGCTCCTCGCCTGCCTGACGCTGGCCGCGACGGTCGCGCTCGGGCCGGCCTGTGGGGAGCCCGAGCCGGCCGACGATCCACGAAGCGCTCGCTGGACCGAGGCACGCGCGTCCGCGCTGGGCTACCTCCGCTCGACGCGCACCGAGCTGGGCCTGGACGTCGTGGTCGCGTTGCAGATCGTCGGCGAGCTCGCCGAAGATCGCGCGGCCCTCGACATCGCCGACGCGCGAAGGGCCGAGCTCTCGGAGGAGGACGTGCTGGAGCTCGGCCGGTTGTTCGACTTGCCGAAGCCCGTGTTGCCGCCCGCATCGATCTCGGCCGCGGACGCGCCCGCTGCGGTCCCGAGCCCGGGTGCCCCCCCACCCGAGGGCGCGCCCGATGTCGCCGACTGTCTCGTGGAGGCGCTCACGTGCGAGGCGTCCTCGCCGTGCACGGAGCTCGGCATGGCAGAGGGGCAATGGGGCTACGTGCTGACGCACCAGGCGGTGTGGCTGCTCTTCCTGCGATGGGCAGGGTGCGACACGTCGGTCGACCTCGACGACCGGCGCGTCGCCCTCGCGGCGGCGCTGGCTGCCGAGATGACATTCGACCCCGTGATGACGGACCTGGCCGCGGAACGTCTCGCGATGCTCGGACACATGGGATTCGCCGCGAGCATCGAGGACGAATGGATCGACCTCGTCCTGGATGCACAGGAGCCGAACGGTTGCTGGCGCCTCGGCCCCGGCCTCGAATGTCACCCCCACGTGACGGGTGTCGCGCTCTGGGCGCTCGCCGTGTCGTTGGGCCCGGGCTGATCCGCACGGAAGGGGTGACATCTCGCCGAACGGTCGGGGGATTGCTCGTCACCCCTTCAGCCTTCGCACTCCCTGCGGATCCGTACGATCTCGTCGAGCACGGCGCACACGTCGTCGGCCTCGACGGGTAATCGGCCGAGCACGCAGCCGACGACGTCGCGCGTGGCATCGAGGCAATCGACCCCCAGAATCGAGCGAAGCGGGCACCTGCTCGCGCTGACGCACGGGCACGCGCGGCTGGCCAGCTGCGCGCAGAGCTCCCAGGGCGCCGGGCCGGTCAGCGCCGGGATCGAGTCGCACTCCGCCGAGATGGGTAGCTCGCCTGCCCCTCGCCCGGAGAAGAAACCTTCGAGCGCTTCGGTCATCGTGTGACGTGGCGGCGGCGACTCGGTGCAGTAGTCGGCGAGCGTGATCGCGCCGCGCGGGGTCAGCTCGCTCCCTACACACTGCAGCA